>DASRYP010000683.1:0-9348 GCA_035687165.1 Actinoplanes sp.
GCCCGGCAACGACTGCTCGGCGGGTACGCCGTCGACCCGCGCAAGATCTCGGTGATCCCGCACGGCGCGGGCAGCCGCGGCACCGGCCCGCGCGAGAACCACGACCGCCCGAACCTGCTGACCTGGGGACTGCTCGGCCCGGGCAAGGGCATCGAGTGGGCGCTGCACGCGCTCGCGCTGCTGGATGACGTACGGCCGGGGCCGGTCTACACCGTCGCCGGGCGCACCCACCCGAAGGTGCTGGAACACTTCGGCGACGCGTACCGCGACTCTCTGAAAGCTCTCGCCGCCTCGCTCGGGGTGACCGACGCCGTGGTCTGGAACGACGCGTACCTCGAGGAGGACGACCTGTCCCGGCTGATCCGCTCGGCCGACGCGGTGGTGCTCCCCTACGACTCCACCGAGCAGGTCACCTCGGGCGTGCTCATCGAGGCGGTCGGCGCCGGCATCCCGGTGGTGGCGACCGAGTTCCCGCACGCCGTCGAACTGCTCGCCGACGGCCCCGGCCTGCTCGTGCCGCATCAGGACCCGGAGGCGATGGCCTTGGCGATCCGGCACGTGCTGGCCGAGCCCGGCCTGACCGGGCGCCTCACCGGACTGACCGGCAGCCCGACGCTGCGCTGGCCCGCGGTGGCCGCCCGGTACCAGGCGCTGGCCACCCGCCTGGTCAGCAACCGCTCGCCGCTGGCCGCCTCGGTCCCGGCCTGAATCCCCTGGAGAGAACCGCATGACCATCGGTCTCCGGCTCGTGCCGCCACCGATCCAACTCGCCGACGCCCCACAGCCCGACTGGAGTCACGTCGCACGGCTCTCCGACGACACCGGACTGCTCGAGCACGCCCGCAACGCGATCGTGCGACGTGAGCACGGCTACTGCGTCGACGATGTGTCGCGCGGGCTGCAGCTGATCTGCCGCGAAACGCGGCCGACCGCTCAACTCGTCGGTCTCGCCGAGCGTTACCTGGCGTTCCTCACCCACGCGCAGGGGCCGGACGGCGGTTTCCGCAACCGGTTCTCCTTCGAACGGCGGTGGGGGGACGAACCGTCGCTGGGCGACTGGTGGGGTCGTGCGCTCTGGGGCCTGGGCACCGCCGCGGCCCGCTCGACCGTGCCGTGGATCCGCCGCGAGGCCCTGAACGCCTTCTCGTTGTCGGCCCGGACCAGGTCACCGTGGCCGCGCGCGATGGCGTTCGCCGGGCTGGGCGCGGCCGAGGTGCTGCGCGCCGACCCGCGCAACCGGGACGCGGCCGACCTGCTCGGCGACGCGGCCACCGTGATCGGCCTACCGCCCACCGCCGCCCCCGACTGGGTCTGGCCCGAGCAGGAGCTGACCTACGCCAACCCCGCGCTCCCCGAGGTGCTGATCTCGGCCGGCGACCTGCTCGGCGACGAGGCGCTGCTGCGGGCCGGGCTCAAGATGCTTGCCTGGCTCTGTCGCGAGCAGGACCACGACGGGCACCTCTCGGTCGTGCCGGTCGGCGGGTGGCGGCCCGGCGTGCCCAAGCACCGCTTCGACCAGCAGCCGATCGAGGCCGCCGCGACCGCCGACGCCTGTGTCACCGCGGCCGCGGTGACCGGCGACGAGCGCTGGGACGAGCAGATTTTCCGGGCAGTGGCCTGGTTCCTGGGCGACAACGACGGGCAACAGACCATGTACGACCCCCTAACCGGCGGATGTTATGACGGATTGAAGGCCGAAGGTCCTAATCTGAACCAAGGAGCCGAATCCACCCTCGCGCTGGTCTCGACGTTGCAGCACGCCCGCACGTTGGTGACCCGGAGTGCGACCCGACCGTCAGGCGGCCTAGCGTGACTGCCACCATGAATTCGCAGATCGAGATCGTCCGCCACGACGTCGTCATGCAGCCGGACGCCCGGCGCGTCGTGATCAAACTCTTCGTGCCCGGTGAGGACTCCCAGACCGTCCAGAACAGGACGGGCCGGCTGATCGAGCGCATCCTGCAGCTCGAAGAGGAAGAGATCGGCCGCCTGCTCGACGAGGTGCTGGCCCGCTTCGGCGGGCGGCACCACGACCTGCTGGGCACCTTCCAGCACCACTACGACCTGGTGCAGCACCGGGTCCCGGCCGAGATCACGCTGTCACCGGCGTCGCGTTCGCTGATCGGCGCCTACTTCAGCCACGAGTTCGCGGTCGAGGCGGCCGCGCTCTGCAACCCGTCGATGGTGGGGCACCCCGACCAGAGCGGGCTCGAGCCGGACGAACTGCGGGTCGCGATCAGCCTGCGGCAGATCGGCGAGGGGCACATCTCCTCGATCGGGTTCTGCACGGCGGTGCTCGGCCCCGGCGAGAAAATGCGCATGGAGGACCGCTCCGGACCCCTCACGATCGGCCAGCGGGTCGGCGCCACGCACTGGCGGAACCAGCTCTCCGCCGCGTTGATCGACGCCGAGATCGACAACGAGGCCTCCGCGTACGTCGTTTCGACCCTGCCCGAGCGGTTCACCGACACCGAGTTCGAGGACGTGACCTCCCACGTGCCCGGCGAACTGCTGGCCCGGCCGAAGTCGCAGGAGACGATCGACAAGATCCGGCACATCGTCTCCGAGGACTACGCGCTGGAGTTCCCCAGCGCGGTGCCGCTGCACCAACGGGTGATGTGGCCGGCCACCACGGCCGAGAGCAACGGCATGGAGGACGCGCGGTTCGTGCAGGTCACCGACCCGGACGGGCGGCACGTCTATCAGGCGACCTACACGGCGTACGACGGCCGGCAGATCTCCGGTCGGGTGATCTTCACCCGCGACTTGCGGCACTTCGAGGTGACCCGGCTCAGCGGACCGGCGGCCCAGAACAAGGGTATGGCGCTGTTCCCGCGCTATGTGAACGGGCGGAAGATGGCGCTCTGCCGCTCGGACGGCGAGACGCTGGGCCTGGCAGTCCGCGACCACCAGCACCGGTGGCAGCCGTCGGTGCCCCTGCTGGCCCCGCACCACGGCTGGGACCTGATCCAGGTCGGCAACTGCGGCTCGCCGATCGAGACCGAGGCCGGCTGGCTGGTGCTGACCCACGGCGTCGGCCCGATGCGGCGCTACGCGATCGGCGCGATGCTGCTCGACCTCGACGACCCGTCGCAGGTCATCGCCGACCTGCCCGAGGGGCTGATCGAACCCGACGAGATCGAACGCGAGGGGTACGTGCCGAACGTGGTCTACTCCTGCGGCGGCCTCGTGCACGAGGGCCGCTTCTGGATGCCTTACGGCGCGAGTGACGTGCGGGTCGGCTTCGCCAGCATCCCGTTGGACACCTTGCTGGCCCGGATGGCGCCGGCCGCCTGAGGCGAAGAGGTTTCGCGGTTCGCGACCAGAAGAATTCGTGATTCGCGACCAGAAGAGGCAGCAGCACTGGACGGAGTGTTAGCTGACTGTTCCGGTAACCGCCCAGATGGTCAGCACGGCCAGGAAGTCACCGCGGGCGCCGGCCTGGTCGACGTGGGCGAACCACTTCTCCCGAACACCGGCGGCGGTCGTCCACGCCCGCTCGGGGACCAGCGGGTTGATCATCGGCAGCACCACCGCGGCCGAGGCCGGGTCACCGAAGAGGCACGTCACCGGGGTCGCGGTCAGCGCGCTCAGTCCCTTGCCGACGAGACGGCGCCGCAGGGTGCGCCCCATGTCGACCTGCCTCGGGGTGAGCCGTCCGTGCATGTCGGCCACCACCGTGCGGGCCAGGCCCGGCGGCACACCGTCGAAGGCGAGCGAGCTCCAGTCGGTGTCGATCAGACAGATCCGCCCGCCGGACCTGGTCACCCGCACCAGCTCGGCGATCGCCAGGTCGGCGTCGTCGACGTGCTGCAGCACCCGCTCGCACCAGACCCCGTCGACGCTGCCGGAGGCCAGGTCGAGCGCCAAGACGTCGCCGGTCGTGTAGTGGACGTTGCTGCCGTCGTGCCGCTCCCCGGCGGCCGCGACGGTCGCGGCCGAGTAGTCGAGCGCGATCACCGCACCGGACGGGCCCACCTCGGCGGCCAGCCGGCGAGCGATCTCACCGGTGCCGGAGCCCGCGTCGAGCACCCGCCAGCCCACCTCGGGCCGGAACGCCTCCATCGCCGTCCGGCGGACCCGCCGGATCTCGGGGTGACGCCCCATCTCGTCGAGGGCGGCGAGCAGCATCGCGGTCATCTCGCGCGGCTGCCGGTCGAGATCGGCGAAGGGGGTGCGTTCCATCCGCACGGGTTGCTTCATGCCGCAAATGTTGACGCATCAGATGCCTCTCAGTGCGGCGCCGGTCACTCATCCGACAGGTACGGATCAGAGCCCCGGCGTTGTCCACAGCCCGGGACCGCCACTCTCGGCGGAAGCGCGGATGTGGCAGGCTTCCGGGCATGAGTGACGCGGTGAAGTTCGGGCTGGTCGGTTACGGCGCAGGTGGGCGCATCTTCCACGCCCCGCTGATCGCCTCCGCCGCCAACGTCGAGTTCCTCGGCGTCGTCACGACGAACGCGGAGCGCCGCCAGGAGCTCGCCGAGCAGCGCCCCGGCGTCGCCCCCTTCGACTCGATCGCCGCGCTGGCCGCCGCCGGTGCCGAGGCCGTCTCGATCTCGACCCCCGTCACCACGCACGCCGACCTCGCCCTCGATGCGATCTCCCACGGGCTGCACGTCGTGGTCGACAAGCCGTTCACGCTGACGGCCGACCGCGCCCGCGAGGTGGTCGCCGCCGCGAAGGACCGGGGCGTGCTGCTCAGCGTCTACCAGAACCGGCGCTTCGACTCCGACTTCCGCACCCTGCGGCGCCTCATCGACGACGGTCAGTTCGGCACGGTTCGCCGCTTCGAGTCGCGGTTCGAACGCTGGGCCCCCGAGCGCCGCCCCGGCGCGGCCGGCGGCGGCACCCTGCTCGATTTCGGCTCTCACCTGGTCGACCAGGCACTGATGCTCAACGGCCCGGCCGTCCGGGCCTACGCCGAGGTCCGCGGCAGCGGCGAGCTCGACGACGACTTCTTCCTCGCGCTGCACCACGTCAACGGCGTCGAGTCACACCTCTGGGGCAGCTGGCGCCAGGGCGCCCCCGGCCCGCGCTACCGGGTCGCCGGCACCACCGGCACCTTCGTGGTCGCCGGCGTCGACGGCCAGGAGGACGCTTTGAAGGCCGGCCGGTCCCCCGCCGAACTGGGCGACGAGTGGGGTGTCGAGCCCGAGGAGTCCTGGGGCCGCATCTTCCGCGGCGACGAGGGCACCCCGGTGCGCAGCGAACGCGGCCGCTGGGACCTCTACTACCCGGCCTTCGCCGCCGCGGTGCGCGGCGCGGGCCCCGTCCCGGTCGACCCGGCCGACGTCGTCCGCAACATGACCGTCCTCGACGCCGCCCGCGAGAGCGCCCGAAGCGGCCAGGCCGTCCGCCTCTAGCCTCGGACAGGTGCGCAGGCGGCTCAGGGCGACGTGGCGAACGCGCGCAGGCCGCTCAGGGCGATGACGAGCACCCGGTCACGCTGGTCGGTGTCGACGAACGTTGCTGAGGTGAGGCCGGAGACCAGGCGCAGCATGTCGTCGAAGCTGACGTCGGTGCGCACCTCGCCGGCCGCCTGGGCCCGGACGAAAAGCGGCTCGCCGGCCTCGTAGAGCACGATTCGGCAGTTGCGGAACATCTCCGACTCGCGGTTGAGCGCCTCGACGACCGCGCGTTTCGTGCCCACGTAGGTCACGAACCGGTCGATCCACGCGGAAAGCGCCTCCCACGGCGGCAGGCCGGCGACCGCCAGCGCGACCTCGCGCAGCTGGTCGACCTCGTCGACGTAGACGGCCTCGAAGAGATCCTGGCGGGTCGGGAAGTTGCGGTAGAGCGTGCCGATGCCGACCCCGGCGCGGCGGGCGATGTCTTCCAGGGACGCCTCGGTGCCGTTCTCGGCGAAGGCTTCCCTGGCCGCGACCAGCAGGGCGTCGAAGTTGCGGCGCGCGTCGGCACGCTGCGGGCGGCGGACGGCGACGACGGGCGACGAGTCAGCCACGGAGACCCTCCTCACAGATCGCGGCCTCACGGCATTCCGACTTGCCAACCGGAGGCACCCCTCCGCTAATGTGGAGGCATGCCTCGACTTTATCAGAGCTCACCGCGAACCACCTTCGCGGTTCTGGCCGCCGCGGCGGCGGCCTTCTCGCTCATGCAGTCGCTGGTCACGCCGGTCCTCCCGACGATCCAGCAGGATCTGCACACCTCCACCAGCACGATCACCTGGGTGCTCACCGCCTGGCTGCTCTCGGCGTCGGTCGCCACGCCGCTGATGGGCCGGATCGCCGACCTGACCGGCAAGGACCGCGCGCTGCTGGTCGCGCTGGCCGCGATCGCCCTCGGCTGCCTGCTCGCCGCGATCGCCCCCAATGCCACCGTGCTGATCATCGCCCGGATCGTCCAGGGCCTCGGCGGCGCGATCTTCCCCGTCTCGTTCGGCATCGTCCGCGACGAGTTCCCGCCGCAGCGGGTCACCTCCGCGATCGGTGTGCTGGCCGCGGTCATCGCCACCGGTGGCGGCCTCGGCATCGTGCTGGCCGGCCCGATCGTGGGCGCCCTCGACTGGCGCTGGCTGTTCTGGCTCCCGATGATCGCCGTGATCGCCGTCGGCCTGGCCGCCTGGCGCCTCGTGCCCAAGTCGCCGGTGCGCACACCCGGCCGGGTCAACTGGTTCTCCGCCGGCCTGCTCTCGGGCTGGCTGGTCGCCCTGCTGCTGCCGCTGAGCAAGGCCAACGCCTGGGGCTGGACAGCCGGCCGCACGCTGGGCATCTTCGCCGTGGCCGTGGTGCTCTTCGCCGCCTGGCTGGTGACCGAGCTGCGCTCCGCCGAACCGCTGATCGACATGCGGATGATGCGCCTGCCCGCGGTCTGGACCGCCAACCTGGTGGCCCTGCTCTTCGGCGCCGCGATGTTCGGCGTCTTCGCCTTCCTCCCCCAACTCCTGCAGATCCCCCGGTCGACGGGCTTCGGCTTCGGCGCCTCGGTCACCACGGCCGGCCTGCTGATGCTGCCGCTGCTGGCCACGATGGCGATCTTCGGCTCGCTGAGCGGCCCGCTCACCCGCTGGCTGAGCAGCAAGGCCCAGCTCCTGTGGGGCGCCGGGCTGAGCACGCTGGCGACGCTGTCGCTGGCCCTGCGGCACGGCGAGCAGTGGGAGGTGTCGGTCGCGAGCGGCGTCTTCGGCATCGGTCTGGGCCTGGTCTACTCCTCGCTGGTCAACCTGATCGTGCAGAGCGTCCCCCGCCACCAGACCGGCGTGGCGAGCGGCATGAACACCAACATCCGGACGATCGGCGCCTCGATCGGCACCGCGGTCGTCAGCTCGATCATCACCGGCCACCTCGATCCGCAGGGCCTGCCCACGGATTCCGGCTACACCGCGGCCTTCCTGGTGCTCACCGGGGCCGCCGCGGCCGCGTTCCTGGTCGCCCTGCTCGTCCCGGCGGCCCGCAAGGCCACCCGCAAGCGGGAGAGCCAGCCCGAGACGCTGCCCGACCTCTCCCCGGTCGAGGTCTGATCCCCGAGCACCCGGGCCGCCACCGTGGCCCGGGTGATCGGCGGTCGCGAACGCGGTGCGATAAGGGGCGTTATGCCTAGCATCGAGCGGTGAACAACTCGACCGGCACCGCGGTCGCGGCACTGTCCGGGAAAGCGCCCTGGGTCATCCGGCTCGCCGCCTTCGGGCTCTATGCGATGGGGCTCGTCCGCATCGCGAGCGACCCGGAGAGCAACCTCGACAATCTCGTCGTGGTCCGCGCGGTCCGCCACCTCTCCGACGGCATCTCGCCGTACCTGGGTGAACGGTTTCTCTATCCGCCGTCCAGCGTCCCCTTCGCCCTGATCATGGCGCCGCTGCCGGACGCCGCACTCCGCTTGGCCGGTCCGTTCCTCGCGGGTGCGCTGCTGCTCGCGGGCTGGTGGGCCGCGCTGCGCCTGTTCGACCTGCGCCTCGGGTCGTGGGCCGGGGTGCTGCCGGTCGCCGCGGCCGCGTTCTTCGTCCCCGCGACGTCGACCGCCACTCTGGGAAGCTGGAGCGCGCCCGCCGCCGCCGCCCTGCCCGTCGCCCTGGTGCTGGCGAAACGGAACAGCTGGGTCGCGGCCGGAGCGGTGATCGGGCTGTCGATCGCGGTCAAGCCGATGCTCGTACCGATCGGCCTGGTCTTCCTGCTCGCCCGGAAGTGGCGCGGACTGGCCCTCGCGGCGGGCCTCCCGGTGGTCGTGTGTGCCTGCGTGATGCTCCTGATCCCGGACCCGCTGCTGTTCTTCGGCAAGACGGTTCCGTTCCTGGTGCACGGCCAGGACGCGTACACCGCGAAGTACGACTCCTCACTGCCGCTGATCCTGCCCAGGCTCGGGATCCCGGAGCTCGCGGTGACCGTCGTCCGGCTCGGGACGGCGGTAGCGACGGTGGGCTTCGCGGTACGGCGGTGGTTCCAGGGCGGCCACGAGGGTCTGCGCCTGGCCGAGGTGAGCTCGCTCCTGCTGGTCGGTACCTTCCTCGGGTCGACGCCCGCCTTCCCGCACTACGCGATGCTCGTCGTCCCCCTGCTGGTAGCGAGCGCCGTCGTGCCGGGCGCGGCCGCGCGGTCACCGTGGTTCTGGCTGTCCCTCGTGCCGCTGACCGACTTCGTGCAACTGCCCTTCATCGACTTCGCCCAGCCCGGCGAGAACCGCGACGCCTTCAAGCCGTTCATCTGGCTGGTGACGCTCTTCGGCCTGCTGACGCTCGCGAGCGCCCGCCGGGTACGGGACAAAGCGCAGCGCCCGGTCGTCGTGGTGCGAGAGCCGGTCTAGGCGGTCGTGTGGGCGAGCAGGGTGTCGACGATCTGGTCGATGCCGGCCAGCAGGGAGAGGTGGCCCTCGCCGGGAAGCAGGTGCACCTCGGCGCCGGGCACGTGACCGGCCAGCCAGTGGCCGTGCGCCGGCGGGACCATGCGGTCCTGGTCGCCCTGCCAGACCGCGACCGGCACCCGGATGTCGATCAGCGGGAAGCCCCAGTCGGCGAGGAACGCCAGGTCGTCCTCGCGCCAGCCGGCGATGCCGGCCGAGACCGAGTAGCGGGTCGACTGGGCCAGGTAGTCGGCGAAACCGCCGGCCAGCGCCCGGCGATCTACCTCGGACAGCAGGTCCCCGAAGGCCTCGACCACCTCGTCGGCGGTCACCCGGGCCAGCCCGGGGGCGATCGCGGTGAGGAACGCGTCGAGGGCCTGGACGCCCCGGGCCGCGGCGTCGAACTCGGCGATGTTCTCCTCGCCCATGCCGGCCGACCAGTCCAGGCCGGACGCGTCGTGCGGGGCGACCCCGGCGATGACCGAGGCACCCGCGCAGCGGCCGGGCAGCAGGGCGGCACAGGCCAGCGCGTGCGGGCCGCCGCCGGAGTGG
>DASRYP010000684.1:0-3062 GCA_035687165.1 Actinoplanes sp.
CGCGCTCATCTGCTGCCCAGCTTGCGGCGCTCAGCTTGAAGGGAGGCTACCAACCAGAGTGCCCAGGTAGTGCTAGTGGTCCGAGTTAGAGATCCGCTTGCACTTTTGGCAGGCGGAGTGACGATGGTGTGTCTGATGAAGGGAGGCGCGCCATGTCCCGGGGACCCAAGGCCGTGGCGCTGGAGCTGACCGAGGCCGAGCGGGTCGAGCTGCGGCGTCTGCTGCGCCGGCGCGGCGTTGGGCAGGCTCTGGCGCAGCGTGTTCGGGTGATCCTGGCGTGCGCCGAGCCGGGTGCCACCAACCTGGGCGTGTCCAAGACGCTGGGCATCAGCCGACAGACGGTGGCGACGTGGCGTGGGCGCTTTGCCGAGCATCGGCTGGACGGGTTGGTGGATGCGCCACGCTCCGGAGCGCCGCGGACCATCGGCGACGAGGCAGTCGAGCGCTTGGTCGCCCTGACGCTTGAGGAGGCGCCCAGCCACGCCACGCACTGGAGCACACGCGCCATGGCGCGCCGCGCCGGCATGAGCCAGACCGCGGTGTCGCGCATCTGGCGTGCTTTCGGACTGCGGCCGCACCGGTCGGAGACCTTCAAGCTCTCCTCTGACCCAGCCTTCGTCGAGAAGGTGCGCGACATCGTTGGCCTTTACCTCGCCCCGCCGGATCGTGCGATGGTACTGTGCGTGGACGAGAAACCCCACATCCAGGCGGCACAGGGCACGGCACCAGCATTTCCGATGCGGCCCGGCCAAGCCGAGCGGCCGACACACGACTACCGTCGCCATGGCACGCTCGACCTATTCGCCGCGCTCGACGTGAAGGCAGGCACGGTCATCGGCGCCTGCGAGCGCCGTCACCGCAGCGTCGAGTTCCGGGCCTTCCTCGACCGGGTCGAGCGCAACGTGCCCTCAGGCTTGGAGGTGCATCTCGTGCTCGACAATCTGAAGACCCACAAGACCCGACTGATCCACGACTGGCTGGTCAAGCGGCCACACTTTCACCTGCACTTCACCCCGACCTCGGCCTCGTGGCTCAACCTGGTTGAGTGCTGGTTTGCCCTTCTGAGCCGCCGCCGGCTCGAGCGTGGCGCTTTCACCAGTATCGGCGAGCTGGAGCAGGCGATCCTTGCTTACATCAACGCCACGAATGCCAACCCAAAGCCGTT
Organism: Actinoplanes sp.; assembly: GCA_035687165.1. Taxonomy (GTDB): domain Bacteria; phylum Actinomycetota; class Actinomycetes; order Mycobacteriales; family Micromonosporaceae; genus Actinoplanes. The sequence goes on from DASRYP010000684.1 coordinate 1,166, forward strand.
CACGTGGACCAAGACCGCCGACCATATCCTTGCTAGCGTTGCCCGCTTCTGCAACAGAATTTCTAACTCAGACCACTAGCACTACTTTGGCAGTTTGAATGGGAACCGATGGGTACGTTGATGCGTCCTCCCGTGACGGCTCGGGCAGGAGTGATGCTATGGTGGAGCAGACTGCAGCTTGGCGGTTGGACCTGAGGCACTGGCTTGAGCCGTTTCTGATGCGGCTCGCCCATCCCGCCCGGCGGGCGATGTGCCCACTCTACGTGGCGGGGTTGATCGGCCCTGGCGATCGCAAGAGCGTCCAGCCCATGGCCTGGCGCCTCGGCTTGGGCGGCCACGACGGGCTACACCACTTCGTCGCCGCCGGGGTTTGGGACGCGGCGCCGCTGGAAGCTGAACTGCTCGCCCGAGCGGACCACCTTGTTGGCGGGCCGGACGCCTACCTCGTAATCGACGATACGGCGTTGCCGAAGAAGGGCACGCGCTCGGTCGGGGTTGCGCCACAGTACGCCTCGACGCTTGGCAAGAATGCCAACTGCCAGACGCTCGTCTCCGTGACCCTAGCGCGTGGTGAGGTCCCCGTGCCCGTGGCTTTGCGCCTGTTCCTGCCGGAGGCGTGGACGGGCGACCTTGAGCGCCTCGACCGCGCCCGCGTGCCCGAGGCATTCCGGGCTGCCCGAACCAAGCCCGAAATCGCCATCGCCGAACTCGACCGGGTCATTACCGCCGGCGTCCGCTTCGGGTGCGTGCTCGCTGATACGGGTTACGGGATCAGCGCCGCGTTCCGCGGTGCGCTCTCCGCGCGCGGGCTCGCCTGGGCCGTCGGCATTCCGCGGATCCAGAAGGTGTTTCTCACTGGCGTCGAGATGGTTTGGCCGGCTGCGGCGCGTGGGCGCCCTCGCCGGACGGCGGTTCCGGGCACGGCGTCCGTCGCCGCCGCGGCCGTGCTGGGGGGCATACCTTGGCGCGCGATTACGTGGCGGCACGGCACCAAGGGGGCGCTCAAGGCCGAGTTCGCCGCGTTGCGGGTGCGGGTCGCGGACGGCCCAGCGGTGCGGATCGGGGGCCGGGTGAACCAGCACCTGCCCGGCGAAGAGGTTTGGCTGGTCGGCGAACGGCGCGCCTCAGGCGAGCGAAAGTACTACCTCGCCAATCTGCCCGCCGACACGGACCTGAAGGTGCTCGCGGCCACGATCAAGGCGCGTTGGGTCTGCGAGCAGGCTCACCAGCAGCTCAAGGAGGAACTCGGCCTCGACCACTTCGAGGGTCGCTCTTGGCCGGGCCTGCACCGGCATGCGCTCATGACTATGATCGCCTTCGCCTTCCTCCAGTACCGACGTCTCGCAGCGGCGGGACGGGGGGAAAAAGGCGCCGGACGGCCCACCGCCGGGACCAAGCCTGCCCGCAGTGCGCCAGGCCATCGTGGATCATATCGTCCGCGCGCGCCCACCGCCCGCGCGATGCCCGCACTGCCGACAGCCTATTACTCCTACTGCACCACTTAATCTGCCAAAGTAGTGCTTCCGTAACGGTCCGTTGGGCGTCAAGTCCTTCGAGCGATTATCCCGTCGCCGGTGTCATGCTTCCGTCCGTGGTCAGCACCAGAGCCGCCACATCATGCGGTCAGAAGGGAGCCGGTGGACCAATCTAGGGCGCGTGGTTCACCCGGACTGGGCGTCCACAGCACTACTCCCGGTCTCACCGATTCCCGCGTCCCGGCGACGGGACCTCGGAGGAGCAGGACCGCTCGGCCCTGCCCCGAATCTGTTCTTCTCGGTGCCGTGCTACGCGATCACCTCCTTGCCCCAGCGGAAGTCGGTGGCGTTCGCCCACATGCGATGCAGGACGCCGGCCAGCTTGCGCGCCAGGGCCACCTTCGCCCGCTTCATGCCCCGGC
>DASRYP010000685.1:0-6079 GCA_035687165.1 Actinoplanes sp.
CGGGCTTACCCGGCAACTGCTGACCTTCACCCGCCAGGATGTCGTACGTCCGGAACTGCTCGACGTGAACGCGTCGATCGCCGAGGCCCGCGACCTGCTGGCCCGCACGATCGGCGCGCACATCACCCTGATCGCCACCCCGGCACCGACCCCGCTGACCATCCTCGCCGACGGCGGCCGGGTGCAGCAGGTCCTGGTCAACCTGGCCATCAACGCCCGCGACGCGATGCCCGACGGCGGCACCCTGGTCATCGAGGCGAAGGCTGTCGACCTCGACGACGAACAGCCGGCGGTGAAACCCGCCCGCCCGGCCGGCCGGTACGTGCAGTGCCTCGTCAGCGACACCGGCACCGGCATGAGCCCCGACGTCGCCGCGAACATCTTCGAGCCGTTCTACACCACCAAACCCAAGGGTCACGGCACCGGCCTGGGCCTGGCCACCGTCTACGGGATCGTGACCGAAGCCGGCGGCAGCATCAACGTCTACTCCGAGCCGGGCATCGGCACCACATTCCGGGCGTACTTCCCGTTAGTCACCGCCGCGGACCACGCAGGCCAGGCGACGCAGACCGCGGCGAACGCCCCGCACGGCAGCGGCCAGACGATCCTGGTAGCCGAGGACGAACCCGAACTCGCCGAGGCCGTCGCCCGCATCCTCACCTCCGGCGGATACCAGGTCCTGTCGGCCGGCGGCGGACCCGAGGCCCTCGACCTCGACGCCGCGCACGGCTGCGACCTGCTGCTCACCGACGTCATCATGCCGGAGATGTCCGGCCGGCAACTCGCCCAGGCATTACAGCGTCGCCATCCCGACCTGCGAGTGCTCTACATGTCCGGATACACCAACGGCGTCCTCGACGCGGCGAACACCCCGGACCACGGCGTCACGGTGATCGAAAAACCGTTCACCGCGCATGTGTTGCTCACCGAGGTCGACACCATGCTCCACCACACGGCTGCACTCGGCCCGCCCGGCGGCTGACAGCGCCGGACGATTGACAGCGACCCCCCCGGGCGGTCCAACGCCGTGTGGAGGCGGAGACGATCCGGCGCTTCTACGAGGCCCCTGAGGGTGACATACACCGGAGCTGATGATCGATCGGGAAGGTGTCTCGCGGCTATCGGCTGTCCAACGGCGGTCGACCGGCATGACATGGATGCGGTCCTTCATAACCTCGCAGGCGAGGATGACCGGCTTGCCGGGCCGTGCCTCATGCCGAAGCCACGGTTGTGAGAGGGTTGGTCCATGAACCGGCTGGGCAGTACCACCTCGCCCTACCTCCTCCAGCACGCCGGCAACCCCGTTGACTGGTGGCCGTGGGGAGGCGCTGCTTTTGCGGAGGCCAAGCGGCGAGACATACCTCTACTGATCTCAGTAGGGTATGCCGCCTGCCACTGGTGTCACGTGATGGCGCACGAGTCCTTCGAGGACGAGCAGGTCGCCCAGCTGATCAACGGCGGCTTCGTCGCGATCAAGGTCGACCGCGAGGAGCGCCCCGACGTCGACGCCGTCTACATGACCGCCACCCAGGCGATGACCGGCCAGGGTGGCTGGCCGATGACCGTCTTCGCCACTCCCGACGGCGAGCCCTTCTTCTGCGGCACCTACATTTCCCGGACCGACTTCACCCGCCTGCTCGGCTCGATCACCACCGCCTGGCGCGATCAGCGTGAGCAGGTGATCCAGCAGGGCGCCAACGTGGTCGAGGCGATCGGCGGCGCTCAGCTCGTCGGCGGTCCCGTCGCGCCGATCTCGTCCGAGCTGCTCACCGCCGCCGCGAACGGGCTGCTCAAGGAGCAGGACACCACCAACGGTGGCTTCGGTGGCGCCCCGAAGTTCCCGCCGCACATGAGCCTGCTCTTCCTGCTGCGCCATTACCAGCGCACGCGGTCTGACGACGCGATCGAGGCGGTCCGGTTCGCCGCCGAGCGGATGGGCCGCGGCGGCATCTACGACCAGCTGGCCGGAGGGTTCGCGCGCTACTCGGTCGACGCCACCTGGACGGTGCCCCACTTCGAGAAGATGCTCTACGACAACGCCCTGCTCCTCCGGGCGTACACGCAGCTTTGGCGCCTCACCGAGGACCCGTTCGCCCGGCGGATCGCCGACGAGACGGCCGACTTCCTGCTCCGTGACCTGGGCACCCCGGCGGGCGGGCTCGCTTCCGCGCTCGACGCCGACGCCGCTGGGGTCGAGGGCGTGACGTACGCGTGGAAGCCCGCCGAGCTCGCCGAGGTGCTGGGCGACGACGACGGCGCGTGGGCCGCCGACCTGTTCCGGGTCACCACCGCGGGCACGTTCGAGCACGGCAGCAGCGTGCTCGTGCTGGGCCGCGACATCGACGCCGCCGAGCCTGCCCTGATCGACCGCTGGCGCGACGTTCGCGAAAGGCTGCTGGTCGCCCGGGCCACCCGCCCTCAGCCCGCGCGCGATGACAAGGTGGTCGCCTCGTGGAACGGCCTGGCCGTCACCGCGCTGGCCGAGCACGGCCTGCTGACCGGCGCCGAGTCGTCCCGGGTCGCCGCGATCGAGATCGCGAACGTGCTGGCCGACCGCCACGTCGTCGACGGCCGGCTGCGCCGCGTCTCGCGGGACGGTGTGGTGGGGGAACCCGTCGGCGTGCTCGAGGACTACGGCTGCGTCGCCGAGGCGTTCCTGGCCGTGCACCAGCTCACCGCCGACGGCGTCTGGCTCGAGCGGGCACGCGAGCTGCTCGACGTCGCGCTGGCCCACTTCGGCACCGGTGAGGGCGGCTTCTACGACACCGCCGACGACGCCGAGCGCCTGGTCACCCGCCCCGCCGACCCGACTGACAACGCGACGCCCTCGGGCCTGTCGTCGATCTGCGCGGCGCTGGTGGCCTATGCGGCGCTCAGCGGTGAGCCCAGCTATCGCGAGGCAGCCGACGCGGCCCTGGCCACAGCCGGTCCGGTGATCGGCGGGCATCCGCGCTTCGCCGGTTATGCGGCCACCGTCGCCGAGGCGGCGCTCACCGGCCCGTACGAGATCGCCATCGCGGCCCCGCCCGGACAGGAAGGCCCACTGCTGGCCGCGGCCCAGCGGCACGCGCCCCCGGGCACGGTGATCGTCGCCGGCACGCCCGACCTGCCCGGCGTACCGCTGCTCGTGGACCGGCCGCTGCAGGGCGGTGTCCCCACCGCGTACGTGTGCCGCGGTTTTGTCTGTGACCGCCCGGCCACCAGCCCGGAAGAGCTGGTGGCTCGCCTCACTCGCTAGGCTGGTGACGCGATGGATACCCGAACCGATCTGCCTGTGGTCGGCATGGTGGGCGGGGGCCAACTGGCCCGGATGACCCACCAGGCCGCGATTTCTCTCGGTCAATCACTGCGCGTGCTCAGCGAGTCGCTCAATGGCAGTGCCGCGCTGGTCGCGGCCGACGTCAGGATCGGCACCCACACCGATCTGGCCGCGCTGCGCGAGTTCGCCAAGGGCTGCGACGCCCTCACCTTCGACCACGAGCACGTGCCGACCGGGCACATCGAGGCGCTCGAGGCCGAGGGCGTCAAGGTCTTCCCCGGCTCCAAGGCGCTGGTCTTCGCCCAGGACAAGGGCATGATGCGGGAGCGTCTCGCCGAGCTCGGCGCCCCCGTCCCACGCTGGGGACGGGTCGAGACCGCCGCCGACGTCGAGACGTTCGCCGGCGGCACCTGGCCGGTGGTCGCGAAGGCCACCCGCGGCGGGTACGACGGCCGCGGTGTCTGGCTGCTCGAAAGCCCCGAGGAGGCCGCCGAGCTGGTGGCGACCGGCACCCCGCTGATCGTCGAGGAGCGGGTCTCGCTGCGCCGCGAGCTCGCCGCCCTGGTCGCCCGCTCGCCGTTCGGGCAGGTCGCGGCCTATCCCGTGGTCGAGACCGTGCAGCAGGACGGCATCTGTGTCGAGGTGCTCGCCCCTGCCCCCGACCTGCCGGAAGCGCTGGCGCTCAAAGCCCAGCAGCTCGCCATCGACCTCGCCACCGAGCTGGGTGTGGTCGGCCTGCTCGCCGTCGAGCTCTTCGAGACCAGCGACGGCATCGTCGTCAACGAACTCGCGATGCGCCCGCACAACTCCGGCCACTGGACCATCGAGGGCGCCCGCACCTCCCAGTTCGAGCAGCACCTGCGGGCCGTCCTCGACTACCCGATGGGCGAGACCTCGCTGACCGCCCCCGCGGTCGTGATGGCGAACGTCCTCGGCGGCGAACCGGGCGGCATCTCGATCGACGAGCGCCTGCACCACCTCTTCGCCGAGGATCCCGGCGCCCGCGTCCACCTCTACGGCAAGCAGGTCCGCCCCGGCCGCAAGATCGGCCACGTGACCGTGCTCGGCGACGACATGACCTCGGTGCGGGCCCGCGCGGCCCGCGCCGCCCGGTGGCTCCAGGAAGGCCGATAATGGCACCGCTCGTCGGCATCATCATGGGCAGCGACTCCGACTGGCCCACGATGGAGGCCGCGGCGCTCGCCCTGGCCGAGTTCGAGGTCCCCTTCGAGGTCGGCGTCGTCTCGGCCCACCGCACGGTCCGCAAGATGGTCGACTACGCCGAGAGCGCCGCCGACCGTGGCCTCCAGACGATCATCGCCGGCGCCGGCGGAGCCGCTCACCTGCCCGGCATGGTCGCCGCGCTGACCCCGCTCCCCGTGATCGGCGTCCCCGTCCCGCTCAAACACCTCGACGGCATGGACTCACTTCTGTCGATCGTCCAGATGCCCGCCGGCGTTCCCGTGGCCACCGTCTCGATCGGTGGCGCCCGCAACGCCGGCCTGCTCGCCGTCCGCATCCTGGGCGCCTCGAACCCGTTGCTGCGCACCAAGATGGCGAACTTCCAGGCCGGCCTGGAGAAGCTGGTCGCCGAGAAAGACGCCGCCCTGCGCGACCGCCTGCTCGGGTAACGTCAGGTCATGACGCGACGCTGGCGCTCGGCACTGGTCCTCGCTACGTCCGGCCTTCTGATCGGCGCGCTCCTGGCCGTCGACGGCTCACCACTGGCAGGCCTGGCCGTCTTCGTCGTCTTCGCCCTTGTCGCCGCCCTGGTCTCGCCGGCGGCGTTCCCCGGTTCGGTCACCGACGCCGCGGCCCGCGCAGCCCAGGCGAGCGACGGCCACCCGATCATCTACTGGCGTCCCGGCTGCCCTTTCTGCCTGCGCCTGCGCACCGCCTTGGCCCGCGCCGCCCGCGACTACCACTGGGTGGACATCTGGTCCGACCCGTCCGGCGCCGCCACGGTCCGCTCGATAGCCGACGGCAACGAAACCGTCCCCACCGTCGTGACTCCTCAGCAGTCCTATGTGAACCCGTCACCCCACCTGGTCCGGGGCCTGATCTGAAGGCCAACCGCGGAAATACGGGAATGTCCGACGAGCCCGACCGAGCCGTCCGCCCTGAGTGGGTGGTCACCCTCCGCGCGCCCGCTGCGGGCGGGCCCGAGGCATCAGCAGAGAACGTCAGGCACCAGGCGCCGGCCACAAAGTTTCACTGAACGCTCAAACGCAGTTCAGGACGTACCCCTACGATCGATGAAGCCGGCCCGAAGCGGAGGCGATCATCGACTTCTGGTGGAGCGTGGCGCTCGCGAGTCTCGGCATCCTCGTGCCCGGCATCGCGGCGATCTACGAGTTCGTCGTCAAGGGACGCAAGCGGCTCGGCTACCGCGTGCAGATGGACACCACGGCAAACGACGTGGGCGAGACCGCGGCCCCGGGCGCGCTGGGCGAGCTCAGCAAGGACGGGGTGCCGCTCGTCGACCCGAGCATCGTGTTGCTGCGCATCGAGAACACCGGCCGAACGAACATCGACGAACATGACTACGCGGTCCGCGACGACGACAAGGCCGGCATCCGGGTGAGCTTCCCCGGCCGTCGCGTGGTCGGCGTCGTCGTCACCGAGCTCAGCGACGAGAACCTGCGGTCGAGCCTCAGCGGCCTCACCGTGCGCGACGGCCTGGTCGAGCTGCCCAAGGTGCCGATGAACCGGCACGACCACTACAAGGTGCTGGCCGCGCTCGACAGCCCGCACGGCGTCAAGAAGTCCGACGGCCCGTACCCCGATCCGATCGTCGTCGGCACCATCAAGGGCGGCGTC
>DASRYP010000686.1:0-2340 GCA_035687165.1 Actinoplanes sp.
CGAGCGGCCAGTGGTTGATCCTGGGCGCGATCATCACCTTCGCGGCCGACATGATGCGTCAGTTTATGCAACCCACCGAGCCGACCCCCCAGCCGTACGCGGAAGCCACTCGCCTCCTCACCCAGTTGCGCAGCGTGGCGCGATCACTACCCGGAGCCACGCTGGATCCGGGCGGCATCTCCGAGCACCTCCTCGAGGAACTCCGCCTCGTCAAGCCCTCCGACCGGGCCGCGGTGCTGTCGGCCAGCGGCGGCGGCCGGCTCGTCGTGCTCGCCCAGACCGGCGCCGAGCGGGTCGACTGGGAGGTGACGCTCGACGCCGACTCCGCGATCGCCGACTCCTGGGCCAGTCAGCAGCCGCAGGTCGCCAGCCGGTCGCAGGCCCGATCGAGCCGCCGCGGCGACACCTCGTCGCTGGTCGTCCCGCTCGTCGCCGGCGTTCGCACGATCGGGCTCGTCATCCTCGAGAGCGATGTCGCCAACGCGTACCCCAAGGAGACCGTCAGCGAAGTGACCTGGGTGACCGAGGCCGCCGCGCTGCGGCTCGAAGCCGCCCTGCTCTTCGACGACGTGCGGTCACTCGCCACCAATGAGGAACGTCAGCGGCTCGCCCGCGAGATCCACGACGGGGTCGCGCAGGAGCTCGTGATGGTCGGCTACGGCATCGACAACGCGCAGGCCACCCTGCCGGAAGGCGCCGAGGAGACGGCCGAGGAGCTGCGCAGCCTGCGCGCCGAGGTGACGCGCGTGATCACCGAGCTGCGGCTGAGCCTGTTCGAGCTGCGCTCCGAGGTGGATCGCAACGGTGGCCTGGCCGCCGCGATCGCGGAGTACGCGAGGACGCTGGGCACCTCGGCGGGCCTGCGCGTGCACTTCACCTTCGACGAATCGACGGCTCGCCTGCCCGCCGCCACGGAGGCCGAACTGCTGCGCATCGCCCAGGAGGCGATCACGAACGCGCGCAAGCACGCCGGAGCCTCTAATCTGTGGGTTACCTGCACCATCGATCCGCCGTACGCGGAGATCGAGGTCTCCGACGACGGGCGGGGCTTCGCCGACGACCGCCCGGACGGTCGTTATGGTCTGACCATCATGGCCGAGCGGGCCGAACGGATCCGAGGCCGTTTGAAGATCACGCCGCGACACCCCAGCGGGACAACCGTTGCCGTAGTGCTCGGTTCGAACGCCAGGCGCGATAGCGTGCGGGATAGCGTTTCCGCTCCAGAAGGGGAGTAACCCGAGCATGTCGACCAGTCCGGCGCCGACGACGCGCACCAAGGTCCTCCTTGTCGACGATCATGACTTGATTCGTAAGGGGCTGCGACACGCATTCGAGCGCGACCGTCAGTTCGAGGTCGTCGGCGAGGCGGCAACGGCCGCCGAGGCCGTCCGCCAGGCGGGCGCCCTGCAACCGGACGTCGTGATCATGGACCTGCGCCTGCCCGACGGCAGTGGTCTCGAGGCGACCAAGGCCCTGCGCAAGAACAACGCCAACATGGGCATCGTGGTCCTGACGATGTATGCGGGCGACGACCAGCTCTTCGGCGCTCTCGAGGCGGGCGCGAGCGCGTTCGTCCCCAAGACCGCACCGGCCGACGAGGTCGTCGCGGCCGCCCGGCACGCCGCCTCGGCGCCCAGCGCGTTCACCGCGGCCGACCTCGCCGAGGCCATGAAGCGGCGGCTGGCCCCGTCCGGCCCCCAACTCTCGCCGCGCGAGGGCCAGGTGTTGCGCCTGCTGGCCGACGGCATGAGCGTGGCGGGCATCGCCAAGCAGCTCTTCGTCTCCGAGTCGACGGCCAAGACCCACATCTCGAAGCTGTACGAGAAGCTGGGCGCGGCCAACCGGGCGCAGGCGCTGATGACGGCGCTGCGGCTGGGCCTGCTGGAGGCACCCGACGCTCCGAAGTTCTAAGTTCCCGCACGACGTCGGCGCCCGGTCCCCCCACCGGGTGTGTCGTGTTCTCCGGGCACGGTCGACGGCGAGATCACCCGCCGGCCGGGCCTGCTCGGCGACCTTGTCAGGCGCTCTTCGGGCTGCTCAGCCGCCGGATGGCGAGATAGGCCTCGCAGCCCAGGCAGACGCCGAAAGCCGCGTTGAGGAAGGCCGCCAGCAGACCGAGGGACGCGAAGACGACGCCGAGCGTGGTCGCCCCGCCGAGATAGCCGACACTCGCGACAGCCAGAAAGCTAAAACCGACTAACTGCGCGAACCGTACGGGCGCGGCGGGCTCGGTCTCCGTACTCGGCCCCAGCCGGGGACGAATGAGAGCGCGATAGACGTACGCGTAAGGGCCGCGCCGCGGATCGGCCGCCGTGATCGCGAAGACCACCGCCTGGGCGA
>DASRYP010000687.1:0-10864 GCA_035687165.1 Actinoplanes sp.
GACCGGCAGGCCGCGTCCCGGGCCCAGCGGGTGCAACGCGACGAGGACTACCGGGAGTACGCGCACATCGTGGTCGACGAGTCCCAGGACGTGTCGCCGATGCAGTGGCGGATGATCGGCCGCCGCGGGACGTACGCGTCCTGGACGATCGTCGGCGACCCGGCGCAGACCGCCTGGTCGGGCGACCCGGACGAGCTCGACCGCGCCCGCGACCGGGCGCTCGGCTCGCGCAAGCGCAACAGTTTCGCGCTGACGACCAACTACCGGAACTCGTCCGAGATCTTCGCGGTGGCCGCCTCGGTGATCCGGGTGATCATGCCGGACCTGCCGCTGCCCACCGCCGTGCGCAGCACCGGGCTCGATCCGGTCGACGTGGTGACCGACGCGGTGCGGCTGCCCGAGCTGGTCCGCGAGGTCGCCGAGAAGCAGCTCGCCGACGTCGACGGGACGATCGGCGTGATCACTCCGGTGACGCGTCGCGACGAGATGGCCGAGTGGGTCGCCGGCCTGCCGGAACGGGTCCAGGTGGTCACGGCGCTGGAGGCCAAGGGCATGGAGTACGACGCGGTGGTGCTGGTCGAGCCGGGCTCCCTCACGAAGGATCCGGCCGGCATTCGCACCCTCTACGTCGCCCTGTCCCGGGCCACCCAGCGCCTGACCACGGTGGGAACCGATCAGACCTGGCTCCCCGCTCAGGGAATCGGCACGGCGACGGCGTCGTAGGTCGTCGTCGGGGTGGCGGGCGTCGTGAAGCGGGCGTTCGGCAGGTAGAACCGCTTGCCGAACGCCGCGATCGTGGTGGGAACGTCGAAGGACGCGCTCCCGGTGCGGGACACGACCTCGCCTCGGCTCGCCTTGCGGTTCAGCTCGACCTTGGCGATCTTGTTGTCGCGGTTCTGCACGACGTAGAGCGCGCGCCCCCGCAGCCACAGACCGTCACCGTTCACGACGTTCTCGTGGCCCAGTGCGATCTCCGAGCTCCGGCCGTCGTACCCGACCCGGAAGAGCTTGCCGAGGTTGGACTGCACGACGATCAGGGCACGGCCGTCCGGCGTACGGGAAATGCCGTTGGCGTTGTTGCCGGGCGCGTACTTGAGGTCACCGGTGAGCGGGACGGCGATCGCCTTGTGCGGCAGGCTGCCCCGGTGGCCGAGCGGCAGCTTCCACAGCACCGGGTTGGCCGAGTCGGTGAACCAGGCGGCGCCGCCGGCCAGCACGACGTCGTTGATGAACCAGGTGGCCGTGCCGGGTGCCTTCAGGCTGTACGACTTCAGCACCTTGCCGCTGCGCAGGTCGACGACGCGGGCGCTGCCGGCACTACCGCCGGAGACGAAGAGCCGGTTGTCGTCGATCTTGAGGCCGAGCGACGGGTTCCCGGCGCCCGGGCCCTCGCTGAAGACCGAGCCCTTGCCGGTCTTCAGGCTGACCCGGTAGATGTCGCCGTCGACCCGGGAGCCGAAGTACGCGTACGGCTTGTCCCCGATGGCGATGCCTTCGGGCTGGAACCCGGCGGGCAGAGTGAGTGACGAGGGCCACCGTGCGGAGGAATGCGCTGCGGCGGGCGACGCGCCGGCTACCACGGCGAGCACCGTGGAGATGACAATCGCGAGAGTACGTCTGGACACGGACAGTTTCCTTTCCAGGCGGAGCTGAGCTGTCACTCGGTATGTACCCCTCGTGACCAGCATCGGTTCGTATTGCACATATAGCGATGTACGCATACATTGGCCGAGGCGTAGGGCACCGACGGAGGGTTGACTCATGGGAGCCGGTCACGATCACGGAGGCCAGGCGCTGCGGGCGGGGGCGAAACACCGCAAGCGGCTCTGGTGGGCGGCCGGGCTGCTCGCCGGCTTCTTGGCCGTCGAGGCGGTGGCCGCGTACTGGACCGGATCGCTGGCCCTGCTCTCCGACGCCGGCCACATGTTCACCGATGTGCTCGGCATCGCGATGGCCCTGGCCGCCATCACCGCGGCCGGCCGCGCCGCCACCGACTCGCAGCGCACCTTCGGCCTCTACCGACTCGAGGTGCTCGCCGCGCTGGCCAACGCCGTCCTGCTTACCGGGGTTGCCGTCTTCGTCCTGGTGGAGGGCGTCCGCCGGTTCAGCGATCCGCGCGAGGTGCCGGCCGGCTCGATGCTGGTCGTCGCGGTCGGCGGCCTGATCGTCAACCTGATCGCCTTCGGGCTGCTGCGCGCCGGCGCCAAGGAGAGCATCAACGTGCGCGGCGCCTACCTCGAGGTGGTGGGCGACCTGCTCGGCTCGGTCGGCGTGATCGTGGCCGCCGTGATCATCGGGTTCACCGGGTGGTCGTACGCCGACCCGATCGTGGCCGTCGTCGTCGCGCTGATGATCCTGCCGCGCACGTTCGCGCTCGGCCGCTCGGCGGTACGCATCCTGGTGCAGGCCGCGCCCGAACGCCTCGACATCACCCAGGTGCGCGCCCGGCTGGCCGCCGTGCCCGGCGTCTGCGACGTGCACGATCTGCACGTCTGGACGCTCACCTCGGGCATGGACGTCGCCTCGGCCCACCTCAGCCTGGAGCCCGCCGCCGAGTTGGGGACCGTGCTCACCAAGGCCCGCGAGGCGCTGCACGACGACTTCGACATCGACCACGCCACCCTCCAGGTCGAACCGGGCGCGGCCGACGGACGGTGCTCTCCTGCCGGATGGTGAGCCACCGCGGGAGAAATATGGCGATCATCACACTGAACGGTGCACGATCATCACATCGGTCACCACATGTGCCGACCGCCGCCCGGCTTTCGGCCTCCTCTCTACGCTTGGTGACCATGTCATCACGGGAGGACGTCATCATGACCACGGTCATTCACCAGCCGAGAGTCGCGTGGGACGGCGCCCGCGCGATCGTGCGCGCGGCGGGCAGTCCACACTCCGAGGGTTTTGCCGCCCGGGTGCTGAGCCGGCTGGGCAGCGAGATGTACGGGCACTTCGCCGACACCCGCCAGCGCCTGCTCACCGCCCTGGTCGAGACCGGCGGCGACCGATACGCGGCCGACGTCGAGGCCGGCAAGTGGCGGGTGCGCCTGGAAGACCTGCTGCGGACGCGCCCCGAACTGGCCGCGCCCGTGCTGGAGCTGACCAACGAGGGATTCGAGCTCTGATCGCCCGCCCCGGCACCCCTGGGGGCCGGGGCGGCTTTTGCGGTAATCCTCACTTACCGGGCCACTAGCAGCAACAATGCCCTTTATGGGCGACGCTCGTGTCATGGTCTTCGCGCCGGCACCACAGCTCACGGTGACCATCGAACAGCAACACAACCAGCCGGAACTCCACGTGCACCCCGGTGGTCAGGGCATCTGGCAGACCCGCATGATCACTTCCCTCGGCGCCGAGGTGACGCTCTGCACCGCGATCGGCGGCGAGGTCGGCCGGGTCCTCGAACCCCTGCTCGACTTCAAGGGCGTCCAACTCCGCACCATCCCCCGGGAGAGCGGCAGCGGGTGGTACGTCCACGACCGCCGTAACGGCAAGCGCCAGGAACTCGCCGAACAGCCCGGCGCCCCGTTCACCCGGCACGAGCTCGACGAGCTCTACAACCTGGCGCTCGCCGAGGGCCTGCGGGCCGGCAACGCGATCCTCAGCGGCCCGGCGCACCCCTCGGTGATCCGGCCCGAGGTCTACGGCCGGCTCGCCCACGACCTGCGGGCGCACGGCTGCCGGGTGATCGCCGACCTCTCCGGCGACCACCTCAAGGCGGTGCTCGAAGCCGGGCTGAGCGTGGTCAAGGTCAGCCACGAGGAACTGCTCCGGGACGGCATGATCAAGGACGACTCGGAGAAGTCACTCACCGAGGCCCTGATCAAGCTGCACGAGGACGGCGCCGAGGCGGCCGTGCTGTCGCGGGCCGACGCGGGCGCGCTCGCACTCTTCAACGAACAGATCTACCGGGTCGGCATCCCGAAGCTCACCATCGCCGATCATCGCGGCGCCGGCGACTCGATGACCGCCGGCCTCGCCGCGGTGCTGGCACAGGGCGGCGAGATGACGCAGGCGGTCCGCACCGGGGCGGCCGCCGGAGCCCTCAACGTCACCCGGCACGGGCTCGGCACCGGGCACCTGGACGCCGTCCAGGTGCTCTCCGAGCGGGTCAAGCTCACCCCGATCAAGAAGGCGTGATGACAAGAATCCTGGTCACCAACGACGACGGCATCGACGCGCCTGGCCTGCGCTGGCTGGCGCGGGCGGCGGCCCGCGAGGGGCACGACGTCGTGGTCGCCGCGCCGGTCACCGAGGCCAGCGGCAGCAGCGCGGCGATGACCGCCGTCGAGGAGCACGGCAAGATCATCCTGCACAAGCGCGAACTGCCCCACGCCAAACACATTCCGGCGTACGCGGTGGCGGCCTCCCCGGCGTACATCGTGCTGCTCGCCCTGCGGGAGGCGTTCGGGGAATCTCCGGAGATGATCTTCTCGGGGATCAACCGGGGCGCCAACGCCGGGGCCGCGGTGGTGCACTCCGGCACGGTCGGGGCCACCCTCACCGGCTCGTACGCGGGTCTGCACGGGCTGGCGGTCTCGCTGGACGTGCTCTCGCCCCGCAGCTCCACCGCGCGCAGCGGAGGGGCCGCCCTCGCGGCTCTCGACCACGAGGAGGACGAGAAGCGGCACTGGGGCAGCGCGGCCGAGCTGGCCGTTCGCCTGGTGCCGACCCTGCTGCACACGCCGACCGGGACCATCTTCAACCTCAACGTCCCCGACCTGCACCTCGACGGGATCCGGGGGCTGCGGCGGGCGGCCCTGGCCCAGTTCGGGCAGGTGCAGGTGAGCATCGTGGAGGAGGGCGAGGGCTTCGTCCGCACGGCCGTGCAGGAGGCGGACGACACACTGCAGCCGAACACCGATCTGGCCGCGCTGGCCGAGCACTTCGCCGTGGTCACGCCGATCCGGCCGCCCCACGAGATGACCGAGGTGAAGATCAACCTGGAGGCGATCCAGGTGCACGCGCCGGCGCTGCAGTAAGCACCTGTTCCACGCCTGACAAAACGAGACGCGCCCTCGGTCCGACCCCGTTCGGGGCGGGCCGAGGGCGCGTCTCGTTTTGTCAGGCTCCGGAGACCACCGGCTGGGCCGCGCCGGCCTCGCCGAAGGGCTGCGGGTTGCCGAACAGACCGAGCAGCCCGGTCACCCAGAGCTGGCGATGCGCGAACCGGCTCGGTCGGGTGACGATCAGTTTGACCCCACTGACCTGCGCGAGCTGGAACGCGGCGACAAGCGCGCTGATGCCCACGGAGTCGATGAAGGTCACGTTCCGAAGATTGAGTTCGATGCGTACGACTTTTCCGCCAGCAAGCTGCGCCCCCACAGCCTCGCGGATCTCGTATGCGTTTTCGACGTCGATCTCGCCGCTGGGCGAGACCTCCACCACGTCGTCGGCAAGCGTCGACGTCATTATCGACAGCGTCACGCCAATTCCCTCCACCCGCCCGGAATTTCCGAGCGTCGTTCCTCTCACGGGCAACATCCGGGCGCTTCTCGCCCGGACACCACCCGCTGGTCGGGGGCGGTCGAAACTACCCCCGGAAGGTTCGGTGAAACTGACCCGAAGATTAGGACCCGAACCTGTCAGACACCTGAGTGCCTCGTGTGAACCTGGTTCAGAGTACCGGTGACCGGCCAGTCGTTTCCGAAACGTGATGACGTCCACACCGGACATGTTTTGTGAACGACGCTTGAGGGCACGGTTAACCACGATCGGCGAGCGCGAGAGGTAACAAAGATGTTCTCCAGCAAGAGCAAGACCGAACGTACGGCCGCGCAGGCCTGGGAATACTTGGCGGCTGCCATGACGGCCGCGGGCGAGACCGCCCGGGACACCAGCGACAAAGCGGTCAAAATAGCAGGAAAAGCCGGCGATCTCGCGGGCCGGGCCGGCGACTACGCCGGCCGGGCGGGCGACCTCGCGGGCCGGGCCGGCGATTTCGCGGGCCGAGCGAGCGATTTCGCGGGCCGAGCGAGCAACTTCGCGGGCCGAGCGGGCCGAGCGGGCAACTTCGCGGATCGGGCGAGCAACTTCGCGGATCGGGCGAGTGACGAGGGTCACAAGTTTGTCGGCAAGGCCGAGGGCAGGGCTGACGCGGCCTGGGCCCGGGCCAACGCCGCCGCGGCCGCCCTGGCCGGGCGCAAGCCCTCGCGGCCCTGGGTCCTGATCGCCGGCGTCGGCCTGCTCGGCGTCGCGGTCGGCTATGCGGTGGCGAGCTCGACCCAGGCGGCCCGCAAGCACCAGGCCGAGCAGGAGGAGCGGGAACTGACCGAGACCGCGGCCGTGGTCACCCCGACGCACGGCAGTTAGCCGTGCGATCCCTCCGGGCGGCCTCGCCGGCTGCCCGGATGTCGTACTCCATCCCTAGGCTCGGGTCATGGAGGCAACGTTCTTCGACACCCCGGCCGAGCTGCGCGCTTGGTTCGAACAGCATCACGAGACGGCGCCCGAGTTGTTCGTCGGTTACTGGAAGAAAGGCTCTGGCCGAGTCGGCGTCACCCACCCCCAGGCGATCGAGCAGGCGCTCTGCTTCGGCTGGATCGACAGCGTCGGCCGCACCATCGACGACCAGCGCTACCAGGTGCGCTTCACGCCGCGCCGCAAGGGCAGCGTGTGGAGCGCGGTCAACGTGGCCAAGGTCGCCGAGCTGACCGCGGCCGGGCTGATGCGGCCGGCCGGGGTGCGGGCCTTCGACCTGCGCAAGCCCGACCGGGTCGCGGTCTACTCCTACGAGCAGCCGGCCGACGCCGTGCTCAACCAGGAGCAAACCACCCGATTCCAGGCGAACGACGCCGCCTGGCAGTGGTTCTCGGCCCAGTCCCCGTCCTATCGACGGGCGGCTGCGCACTGGGTGGTCAGTGCCAAACGGGCCGACACCCGGGAGCGCCGGCTGGCGCAGCTAATCACCGACTCCGCCGCAGGCCGCAAGGTACCCCCTCTCGTCCCCCGCTGACCGACCCCGCTCGGTACAGTTGAGCCCCGCTCGCTTCCCGTCTCCCCGCTGTGGCTCGGCCACCTGATTAGATAAGGTCCGCAGGTGCTAGCTGCCGGTCACCTCCTGGGCAACCGTTACCGGTTGGACGAGCGCATCGCCACAGGCGGCATGGGTGACGTCTGGCGTGGCACCGATGTCGTGCTGGGCCGGGTCATCGCCGTCAAGGTGTTGCGCACCGCCATGATGTCCGACCCCGAGTTCGCCGCCCGTTTCTACGGCGAGGCGCGCATGATGGCCGCCTTCCGTCACCCGGGCGTCGTCGAGGTCTACGACTACGCCGGTGCCGCCGAGTCCGGCAGCGAGGACGGCGTCGCCTACCTGGTGATGGCCTACGTCGAGGGCGAGCCGCTGTCGACCCGGGTCAAGCAGGGCCCGATGCCGGTCACCGAGGTCATGTCGATCGTGGCGCAGGCGGCCGACGCGCTGCACGCCGCCCACGAGAACGGCACAGTCCACCGCGACGTCAAGCCCGGCAACCTGATCGTCAAGCCCAACGGCACGGTGGTGCTGGTCGACTTCGGCGTGGCCCGCTCCGCCGCGGTGACCAGCGTGACGGCGGTCAACGCGATCGTCGGCACCGCGCTCTACATGGCGCCCGAGCAGGTCGCCAAGGGCAACGTCAGCGCCGCCACCGACATCTACGCGCTCGGCGCCGTGGCCTACCACTGCATCGCCGGCGAGCCGCCCTTCGACGGGGACAACGCGTTGCAGGTCGCCCTTCGTCACCTCGAGGACGAGCCTGAGCCGCTGCCCGACGACGTGCCGCTTGAGGTGCGCGAGCTGATCCAGCGGGCGATGGCCAAGCAGCCGGGGGACCGCTTCGAGACCGCCGCCGCCTTCGCCGCCGCCGCCTTCGCCGCCGCCGGCCCGCTCGACTGGAAGAGGCTGACCGGCACCTCCATGGTCGCCCCGCTCAGCCCGGCCGCGCCCACCCGGGCCGTGCCTCTTCCCCGCGACCTGCCCCCCACGTCGTCCTCGGCCCCCGCACTCACGTCGACGGGGATCAAAAAGCCGCCCCGCAGCCAAACCGCGCTTCTGGTTGCCGTGGTCGCACTGCTGGTCCTGGCCGGCGGCCTGGCCATCGCCATCGCCCTGAACAGCGGCGGCGACGACAAGAACGTGGTCAACGACCAGATCCCGGCCGGGCCGTCCCATTCGGTCGACTCCGTCATCAAGGAAGATTCGGCCCCGCCGAGCGACGTGCCCACGACCCGACCGACCCCACGCGGCAACTCGGTCCCGCGCAATCGCAGCTCAAGCGTTTCACCCAGCATCTCGGCCTCCTCCTCGGCGCCGCCGTCGACGCCGCCGACGTCGAAGCCGACCACCACGCCGACCCCCACCAAGACGTCCGCGTCGCCGCCCACCTCGACGCCGCCCACCTCCCCGCCGACCACCACCACCGAGCCTGCCGAACCGGGCGAGGGCGGCGGCGGCGGCAACGGAGCGAACCCGAACCCCTAACCCGCTCGGGTTCGCGGTCGAGGTCTACCTCGACTGCCCGCCGGACGACGTCGACCAGTGGATCACCGAGATGCAGGTGCCCGTGCGCAAAGCGGCCGAGAACTAACCTCAGGTCGGCGGGTGGGTGGCCGATGAGGGCGGGCGGCACGGGACAGCAACCGGGCCGCTACCGAAAGGCCGCCTATGACAGCTCCGATCCCGTACGGCGAGTACTCGACCGCGCCGCCGTGGGTCACGCCCGAGCCGAAGTCCACGCCCGCACCGGACCTCGCCGCGTGGGCGGCGCACGGGCGCTTACTCGTCCGCTTTCCCGAGGAGATGGCCCGGGCGGCCCGGCCGGCGGCGCCGTCGTGGGCGCCGGTGGCGTTCTGGACTGTGCTGCTCGTCGTGCCGGGGCTGATCTCGGCGGTGCGGCGCGGCACCGAGGCCCGGCGCGGCGGTAACGAGCGCTACCCGTATTGGATCGCCTTCGGCTCCGTGCTCGCCACCGCCGTCGTGCTGTTCCTCAGCCTGGCCGCCGGCTGACCGAACTCAGGGGTACGCCGGTCGGGCGTACCCCTGAGCAGGTCAGAACTGGATCGGGGTGCCGGCCCGGACGAGCTGCCAGTTCTTGACGAAAAAGTCGGCCGGGTCGATGGCGCCCTTGGCCTGCGCCCAGTCGATCAGGAGCTGGCGGATCTCCTGCTGCGCGTTGTAGATCTGGGCCTTCACGATGCCGGGGAAGTTGCCGCCACCGGAGCGGCGGTAGTTGTTGACCGCGACCACGAAGCGCGCGGCCGGGTCGACGTCGGCGCCGGCGATCTGGAGGCGGGTGATGCGCGAACCGACCGGACGGCTGATGTCGATGTCATAGTCGACGCCGGAGAAGACGTCGTAGTTGTAGTCGGGCACAGCCGGGTCGCTGACCGTCGCCGGGTCGACCGGGTCGGCGGGCGCGAGCGTGCGGAAGTACTTTGCCGAGTACTCCAGGTAGGCCTTCACCTCGGCGCCGGTCAGCACGACCGCCTCAAGCGTGTTGTCATAGATGTAGATGCCCGCCACATCCTTGATCTTGACGTCGCCCTGGGGGAAGACCGCCGTGCGGCTGAACGGCGCGGCGATCGAGAGCACCGGCAGGCTCGCGTACTCGGTGCCGGTCAGGGCCGCGGTGACGGTGTCAGTCTGCACCTTGTTGATGAAGTCGAGGATCGGCGTGTCCTCGTACCGCGACGTCGCGGCCGACAGCTCCTGGGTCGAGGCGGCGACGACCTGGTTCACGTACGCCACGGTTTTGTTGTGCTGCGCCCGCACCACCGCCAGAACCTTGGGGTCGGCCTCGACGGCGTTGGTGTTGAGCAACGCCGAGGACTTGGCGGCGATCGACCAACGGCCCTTCACTCGGACGAGCTCGAAGTCCATCTTGGTGAGCCGCTGACCCCACTTCGACGGCTCGGAGAGCAGCACCTGCTCGCCGGTCTGGGTGTTCGTCACGAAGCGTTGCGCCACTTCGGCGTGCGCGTGTCCGAAAAGGATCGCGTCGATGCCGGGCACACGCTCGGCGATGAGCGCCGACGGGTTCTCGTTCGGCAGTTCGGGGCCGTAGCTCGACGTGCCGCTGTCGCCGCCGTGGGCCGAGATCAGCACCACGTCGGCGCCGCGGGCCCGCATGATCGGCACCCACTTCGCCGCCGTCGCCACCAGGTCGAGGAACTCGAGCTTGCCCTCGACGTGCGCCCGGTCCCAGATCGCCACGCCCGGATTGGTCAGCCCGAGGATGCCGATGCGCAACGTCGGTGCGTGCCGGCCGAGAGAGACCTTCTTGATGACGTACGGGGTGAAGGCCGGCCGGCCCGTCCGGGCGTTGACGGCGTTGGCCGCCAGCGCCGGGAAGCCGAGCTGCCGGACCCACAGGTTGAGCAGCGGCAGTCCGTAGTTGAACTCGTGGTTGCCCAGCGTCACCGCGTCGTAGTGCAGCACGTTCATGGCCTTGGCCATCGGGTGCTTCTCGCCGGTCTCGGTGATCGGCTCCTGCTTGGCGTAGTAGGTCGCCAGCGGCGTGCCCTGGATGGTGTCGCCGGCGTCGAGCACCAGCGTGGCGCCCTTGGCCTCGGCGCGGAGCTTGGTGACCAGGGCGGCCAGCTTGGCTACGCCGACGTCGTTGTGCGCGCTGTCGTCGTACTCGGCGTTCTTGAAGTAGTCCCAGTTCAGGGCGCTGCCGTGCAGGTCGGTCGTGCCCATCACCGTGAGGTGGTAGTCGTCGGGCCCGCCAGGGCCGTGCCCCCTGCTCTGGTCGTCGGCCGTGGCCGGTGAGGCGATCGTGACGACGAGTGCCACTGCTGCGGCGGCCGTCCCAGCTCTCAGACCTGTGCTGATTCTCATGCCGGAGTCCTCCCGTGATGTCGGTCGTGCACCGGATTGCGGTGC
>DASRYP010000688.1:0-4422 GCA_035687165.1 Actinoplanes sp.
CGGCTGGTTCGAGACGAACGGGATCCGCAGATCCTGTGCCATCTCCCAACCGGCCCGGATCTCGGAGGCGGTCCACTCCGACACACCGACGTGGTGCGCTCGGGCAAGGCGCTCTACATCGGTGTGTCGGAGTGGACCGCCTCCGAGATCCGGGCCGGTTGGGAGATGGCACAGGATCTGCGGATCCCGTTCGTCTCGAACCAGCCGCAGTACTCGGCTCTGTGGCGCGTCATCGAGGCCGAGGTGGTGCCCACCTCGATCGAGCTGGGCGTCGGCCAGGTGGTGTTCTCGCCGATCGCGCAGGGCGTGCTGACCGGCAAGTACAAGGTGGGCCAGGAACACCCGGAGGGGTCGCGCGCGACCGACGAGAAGTCGGGCGCCAACTTCATCTCGCGGCTGCTCAACGACGAGGTGCTGACCGCCGTGGCCGAGTTGCAGCCGCTGGCCGAGCAGGCCGGGCTCTCGATGGCCCAGCTCGCCGTGGCCTGGGTGCTGCAGAACTCGAACGTCTCGGCCGCCATCATCGGCGCGTCGCGGCCCGAGCAGGTGCGGGACAACGCGGCGGCCTCGGGCGTCAAGCTCGACGCCGACCTGATGAAGGCGATCGACACGGCCCTGGACCCGGTCGCCGAGCGCGACCCGGCCAAGACCCAGTCGCCCGCTCGACGTCCCTGACGGCGAGCACCCAAACCGGTGATCGCCGGGTACCCGGCGATCACCGGTAGGCTCAGCTCCAGAAGCGCATCAGCTCGAGACCGACCTTGATGAGGACTTCGGAGAGGCCGAGCTTGTCGGTGATCCAGAAGACCACGTCGTAGAAGTACTCACCGATCCTCGTCTGCCAGAGCAGCAGGAACAGCAGGATGAAGCCGTACGGCGCGAAAAGGTTCCACGCGCGCTGATAAGCCGGGCTCATCCACGGCGCGAGGATGCTGCCGCCGTCGAGGCCCGGGATCGGCAATACGTTGAGTATCGTCGCTGTCACCTGCAGGAAGGTCAGCGCGGCCAGCGCGGCCCAGAACTCCAGGTGGCCGGTGGCGCCGCCCGCGACGAACTGACCGCCGACCAGGTCGAGCGTCGGCCCGGCGCCGATCAGGAACGGGACCGCGCAGATCAGCGCCAGGACCGCGTTGGTGAGCGGGCCGGCCGCGCTGATCAGCGAGTCCTTGAGACGGCTGTTGATGTAGCGGTGGTCGACCCAGACGGCGCCGCCGGGCAGGCCGATGCCGCCCAGGATCACCACGACCACCGGCAGCACGATGGAGAGCAGCGGGCTCGTGTATTTCAGCGGGTTCAGCTTCAGGTAGCCGCGGTCGGCCACGCTGCGGTCGCCGGAGAAGTAGCCGATCAGCGCGTGTGCGTACTCGTGAAGGCACAGCGAGACCAGCCAGCCGGCGACGATGAAGAGGAAGACGTCGACCCGTACGTTGCCGAAGCCCGTCCACGTCATCCAGCCGCTGACCACGAAGACCGCGACGATGCCGACGAAGACCGGGCTGGGCACGAAGGCGTTGCGAGGCGTCCGGGTGGAGACCGGTTGGTAAGTCACGTTTCTGCGCTCACTCCGCCGGAAGCAGGCTCATCCGGTAGTCGACCCGGTCGTCCTCCAGCAGCACCACCCCGGCGACTCCCTGCTCGGCCAACGCCCGCCACTCCTGGCCGATCCACGACTCGGCGTCGGCCTGGCTGCTGAACGTCTCCGGTGGACCGGCCACCGGCTTACCGTCGACGTCCTCGTACCGCCAACTCCACGGCATGCGCCGCCCCCTCACGTCCTCGGTGTCCTCCACCCTACGGCGTCCGGGTGTGCGGCCCGGCCTTAAGGTACGGGGCATGTCCGATGATCGGTGGCACACGGTCCTGGTGCTCGGCGGGATCCGCTCCGGCAAGTCCGCGTTTGCCGAGTCCCTGGTGGCCGGTGCGTCGGCCGTGCGCTATGTGGCGACCGCGTCCGGCGGCGAGGACGACCCCGAGTGGCTCTCCCGCATCGAGGAGCATCAGCGACGCCGGCCGCAGTCATGGTCGACCGAGGAGACCGGCGCCGACCCGGCCCGGCTGACCGAGCTTCTGACCGAGGCGAAACCCGACGACACGCTGCTTGTCGACGACCTCGGCGGCTGGGTGGCCGCGCTGCTCGACCCGGCCCGGCAGCCCAACGACGACGAGGCCGACGTGGCGGCGCTGGCGGCCGCGGTGCGCGCCTGTGCGGCGCGGGTGGTCTTCGTCAGCCCCGAGGTGGGCCTGTCGCTGGTGCCGGTCACGCCGGTGGGGCGGGCGTTCGCCGACGCGCTGGGCACCACGAACCAGGCGCTCGCCGACGCCTGCGACCGGGTGGCGCTGGTGGTCGCCGGCCGCGCGGTGTGGCTCAAGTCGACCGAGACCCGTTCGGACGAAACTCCGGATCTGTCGGTTCCGGGCGTGGTGCCGACCGACGCGAACGACGACGCCGTGTCGCAGTCGACCCTCGTCAGCCCCACCCGCACCGAGCAGCCGGCCACGCCCGGCTTCGCCGCCGTGCTCGACGAGCCGACCACGGCACTGCTTGCGGGGGCCGTCCCGATCGACTTCGAGCCGGGCATGGACCTCCCCCTGCCCGACGGCGACGCCGGCCCCGACACCCGTGACCGCCTCGCCACCGTCGACTTCCCCGGCGCCGGGCTCGGCCGCCTGGTCGAGGCGGTCGAGTTCGCCGCCGCCACCCAGTCCACCCTCACGCCGAAACCCTGGTCGGCCGTGCGGGTGCTACTCATCTCGGGCCGCCACACCGGCGGCGCCGCGGCCGGTGACGACGTCGGCGACGTGGAACGCCGCATCGCCCAGGTCGAGAACGGCGAGGGCGTGCTGAGCCGCCTCGCCGGGTCGGCCGGCGCCGACATCGCGGTGCTGCGCACCGGCGAGGCCACCCCGATCGAGGATGGCCCGGCCGCCACCGACGAGGAGATCGAGCGTGCCCTCCAGCAGGGCTGGCTGCTCGCCGACGCCGCCGCCGAGGCCGAGAAGGACCTGCTCGTGCTCGCCTCGATCGGGGTCGGGACCGACGCGGTGGCCGCCGCGATCTCGGCCGCGTCCACCGGGGCCGAGGCGGTCGCCGTGCTGCCCCGGGTGCTGCTGCCGGGTGGCGTCTACGACGACGAGTCGTGGATGACGCGGATGGCCGCGGTCCGGGACGCGCTGCACCGCATCCGCCGGGAGCCGCGCGGCGCCAAGGACATCCTGCGCGAGCTGGGCGGCCCTGACCTGGCCGTGGCGACCGGAGCGCTGCTCGGCGCGGCGGCCCGGCGAATCCCGATCGTGCTCGACGGGCCGGTCGGCATCGCCGCGGGCCTGATCGCCCGCGACCTGGGGAGCCAGACCCGGCACTGGTCGCTGCTGGTCGACACCGGCGACCTCGAGCTGGTGCGCCAGGGTGGCGACGTGCTCGGCCTGAACCCCGTACTCGAGCTGGGTCTTGGTCTTGGGGAAGGGGCTAACGCGTTGGCCGCGTTGCCGATGCTGCGCACGGCGATCGGGCTGGCGTCGGCCGTCGGAGTGCATCCGGCGATGCTGGCCGAGCACGACGACGACGGGCTGACCGACGTGACGGTGCCGAACGACGACGAGGACATCGACTTCGCCGAGCCCGAGCCCGACGGCCCGGGTCCGGCCAGCACCACCTCCGAGACGGACGAGCCGGACTCGGCGCGCACCTCCGCGGCGTGAGCTTCACGGCGGGGGTGCGTCTGTCGATCTCCACGCTGACGGTCCTGCCGGTCCGGGTCGGACGGGTCGACCGGTCGGCCGCCGCGGTGGCGATGAGCGTGGCACCGGCCGTGGGCGCTCTGCTCGGGCTGATGCTGGCCGCAATCCTGTGGTTGCTGCGGGAGGCGCACACCCCGGGGCTGCTCGCGGCGGCGGTGACCGTCGCGGCTGCCGCCCTGCTGACTCGAGGCCTGCACCTCGACGGCCTGGCCGACACGGTCGACGCGCTCGGCTCCTACCGCCGCGGTGACGCCGCGCTCGAGATCATGAGAAAGTCGGACATCGGGCCGTTCGGGGTGGCGGCGATCGCGCTCACGCTGTTGATCCAGGCGTCCGCGCTACCCGCCCTGCCGCTCGTCGCCGTGATCGTGGCGTTCGCGGCGGGCCGGGTGGCCGTCCCGCTGGCCTGCCGCCGGGGCGTGCCCGCGGCCCGACCCGAGGGCCTCGGCGCGCTGGTTGCGGGCACGGTGCCGCTCCCGGTGGCGGTGCTGGGTGCGGCTCTGGTCGTGGCCGCGGGCGCTGCCGCGACCCCGGGCCGTCCGTGGCAGGGCCCGATCGCCGTCGTCGTCTCCCTCGCGGCGGCGCTGGTAACGGTGCGCCATGCCGTACGGCGGTTCGGCGGCATCACCGGCGACGTGCTGGGCGCGGCCGTGGAGGTGGCCACCACGGTCGCGCTGATCGGGC
>DASRYP010000689.1:0-3873 GCA_035687165.1 Actinoplanes sp.
GCCGTATCGGCCCGGCGGCTCATCACCCGGGTGTTCCGGAGGGCGTACGTGATGTGGCTGGCCCCGTCGACGTAGCGGGCCAGCGCCCCCCGGTTGCGCCAGCGGGCCGGCGCGAAGGCGACATTCTCGCGGGCGGCCAGCACGGCGGCGGAGAACGCGGCGAAGGTCACCTCCGCGGCCCGCAAGTGGGACAGCGCGTCCTCGATCGTCGTCCGGTCGCGCTCGGCCATCCCGATACCGACCTGGTGCAGCCCGTCGGCCAGCGTCCGCAGGGCCGGTTCGGCCGCCCGGCGCACGACGTTGAGCGGGTTCAGCGGTAGCAGCAGCGTCATCACGGCCAGACCGACACCGCCGCCGACCAGCGCGTCGAAGAACCTGGTCCAGGGCAGACCGGTCGAGGACGTCAGCGTGGCCACCAGCACAGCCGAGGACGCCGACTGCACGACCAGCGGCGTTCCCCCACCGACGGCGGTCGCGACCAGCACGGCCAGCAGGACGATCAGGCCGATCTGCCACGGCCCGCTGCCGATCAGCAGGATGAGCGCGTCCCCGATGCCGATGCCGATGGCCACCCCGACGACCAGCTCGGCCGTGCGACGAACCCGCTGCCCGACCGAGGACGCCAGCGTGATGACCGCGGCGATCGGGGCGAAGAACGGCATCGGCTGCCCGAACACGTCGTGGGCCAGGAACCAGGCCAGCCCGGCCGCCACCCCGGCCTGCACCGCCAGGGCGAGGCCGTGGCGCACCCGCCGCACACCTTTGCCGACCCCGTCGCGCGACCGGCCACCCGCCCGGGCCAGTGCCCGGGCGACTCGCCCGTGCCGTGCGGACTTGGTCATGACTCCAAACACTAGGGCCTTTCGTGCCACCGGCACCGGCACGCGAGCGGCGGCGGGTGTCAGGATTATGGCGTGGAAAATCTTGTGGAGCGCTTCCGGGACGCGGCCAGGGCGGCCGGGGCCACGGCGACCGACGACGATCTCGACGCTGCCGCCGGTTACCTGGTGGGCCGCTGGTCGGAGCCGCAGCGGCAATACCACACCGTCGCGCACCTGACCGCCGTGCTCGACGTGATTGATCGGTTCGCGGCGCTGTCCCCGCATCCGGAGCGGGTGCGGCTCGCGGCCTGGATGCACGACGCCGTCTATGACCCGCGGGCGCTGGGGGATGCCAACGAGCGGGACAGCGCGGAGTTCGCCGAGGGCCTGCTCTCCTCGCTGGGAGTGCCGGAGACGACCGCGGCCGAGGTGTCCCGCCTGGTCAGCCTCACGGCCGGGCACGCCACCGAGGAGGACGACCCGGACGGGGAACTGCTCTGCGACGCCGATCTCGCGGTGCTGGCGGGAGACGACGACGCGTACGCGGCGTACACCGCGGCGATCCGCCGGGAGTACGCGCACGTGCCCGACGACGCCTTCCAGGACGGGCGGGCCCAGGTGCTCAAGGCGCTGCTGGAGCTTCCCTCGATCTATCGCCTCGCACCGCTGCGCGCGGAGTGGGAGGCGCAAGCCCGCGCCAACCTGGAGCGGGAGCTCAACGGCTGAGAGGGTCATAAGTTCACTTATATCTGTTTTGTAGGATTGGGTAGTCTTTGAGGGTCATAAGTGTGGATCTCATTGTTTGCGCTATCGAGGTTGCTCAATAATGTCGCTGATCGCGACGGGTTCGTCGCAGTGCGGGCATAGGCCACCCAGGTCGAGGCGGGCGCAGGGGCGTGACAGTCGTGGCACCATTGCCGGCCGAGGTAGCGGGCGTCGCAGTGCGGGCATGGGTAGACGGTGTTGGCCCGCCGGCTGGTGGCCGGCGCGATGACGGTGGTAGCCGGTTGGGGTTGTGGGTCTTGATGACGCAGGTGCTGGTCGGGCCCGGCGGCTGCCACGAATTCAGCTTGGCGACGAACGAGTTCGCGTGGTCCAGGTCCACCTTCCACGGCCGGGACCGAATGGTGAAAGTC
This sequence comes from Actinoplanes sp., assembly GCA_035687165.1. Lineage (GTDB taxonomy): Bacteria > Actinomycetota > Actinomycetes > Mycobacteriales > Micromonosporaceae > Actinoplanes. Next base: position 1,958 of record DASRYP010000689.1, read on the forward strand.
CCGGATGTCTGGAAGGGCGCTGCTGGAGTCTGGCCGGGTGAACAGGCCCCACCGGTTGTAGACCCGGTGGTTGGTGCCGCTCCGGGCCTACTTCTCCCAGCAGTTCTCGAAAGACTCGCCCAGGATACCCCCCCGACACCGATGCCCCTGTAGAGTGATTGATGCAGCTTGATGCAAAATGAGTCAAGCTCCGCAATTCTGTGCATTGAGGCGCCGAGAACGTCGACCGTTAGACTATCGGTCGAACGGAGAAGGAAAAGGAACAGGCACATGTCCCTTACCTTGCAGGATCTCATCACCGACGTGAATTTTCACCCCCTTCCATGCAGGACGGTATCGATCAATACACCCTAACCAGGAATCTGAGTGAGTTCTCATTGAACGAGATTCGCCGACGCACCGACGCAATCGATCAAACGGTGCCACACCCCGCACGCCGCTACAACTATCTGCTAGGCGGGAAAGATAACTTCGCTGCAGACCGCGAGTCGGGCGACGAGCTGGCCAGACTCAACCCCGCGATCAAAATCGCAGCGCAGGAGAACCGCGCTTTCCTGCAACGCGCCGTGAGCTTTCTAGCAGGACAGGGCATACGGCAATTCATCGATATAGGCACCGGGCTGCCGACTGCGGACAACACCCATGAGGTCGCGCAGCGCATCGCGCCCAAGTCCCGCATTGTCTATGTCGACAATGACCCGCTCGTGCTGGTGCATGCCCGAGCACTACTGACCAGCACTCCTGAGGGCCGTACCGCCTACCTCGACGCCGACCTGCGCGAGCCGGACAAGATTCTGAACGATTCGGTCCTGCGGGAGACGCTCGACTTGACGCAGCCGGTCGGCTTGGTCCTGGTTTCGATCCTGCCGTTCATCGCGGGTGACGGCGTGGCCGGGCCGATCGTGCGGACCTTGCTCGATGCAGTGCCGTCGGGCAGCTACCTCGTGATCTCGCACGCGACCTTCGACACCCTCGATCCGCCGGTGGCAGCGAAGTACTGGGAGATGTTCCACGCCGGCAAGTCCGATATCTGGCCGCGCACTCAGGCCGAGTTCCGTGATCTGTTCGCCGGTCTGGAGCTGGTAGAGCCCGGCGTCGTGCAGGTGCACCAGTGGCGGCCCAGGCCAAATTCGACTCCGCGAGCTGCCAAGGACATCAACAACTGGGGCGCGGTGGCACGCAAACCATAGTTGTACAGCTTGCCGTTTGGTGCCGCTCGGGTGGCGTAGGGCGGCCCAGACTGCAAGATCGCGCTGGCCGGGCCGGGCCGCGATCGGACAGGACGGGCGATGCGAATGCGGGCCGCAGCGGCGATACAGGCGGGTGGAACGAGTTGCCGGTTATTGCCCACGCCCGACCACCTGAGAGGGTCATAAGTCCGGGTACGTGACTTAGAGGTGTGTAAGGGTTTTCATGGCTTATCACCTGCTTCGTCACCGCTCGATGTCGTGACCCGGATCGGGATCGACGAGATCGCCTACCGCAAGGGCCACCGCTACCTCGTGGTCGTCGTCGACCACGACACCGGCGGGACGCGTTCCACGCCGTCGGCTGGGTCACCGACGCCCTCGACGAGGTCCGCCGACCGGTCTGGAACCAGCTACGCGGCGGCAAAGGACAGACCACACCCGAGTCCAAGACGTTCAAAGGCGCCCGGTGGGCGTTATGGAAGAACCCCGACCGGCTCAACGAGCAGCAACGGGCCACCCTCGCCTCGATCCAGGCCACCAACCGGCCGCTGTATCGGGCCTACCTGCTCAAGGAACAGTTCCGGGAACTCATCAGAGTCAAAGGCGACGACGGCAAACTGCTGCTGACCGCGTGGCTTCGGTGGGCCAGCCGATCGAAGATCCCCGCGATGGTCACCGTCGCGAAGAAGATCCGACGACATCTCACCGAACTACACAACACCCTCG
>DASRYP010000690.1:0-2964 GCA_035687165.1 Actinoplanes sp.
GCGTCCGCCGCCGGCGCCGCGGATCCGCGAGCCGGTCTACATCGACGATCGCCCCGCCGAGGTCGAGGGCCGCCAGGTCCCCGGGCACTGGGAGGGCGACCGTGCGACGCGAAAGTCGCACGTGAGGAGTGGTTACACCGATTGGAGGCTCAACTTGATGAGGGTGTGACCCGGTCCAGTGTCAGGAAGGGCCGTCCCCGCCCTGGCGTGCGTCATGGGTGACCGTGGGGTGCGAAGCCCAGGGAAGAAGCCGAAGCCGTTCACGTTCCATCCGGGGATGGCGGGCAAGGGGAAGACCGGACTGGTGAACGCGAGTGAATCTTCGTATGCTTCGTGATCCCAGCCCCCGCCGATGGGATGTTTCAGCGGGGTAGAGGGCTGGCCGCTGAGAAGCGGCAGGCGCCGGTCATCGAGGTCACGATGGCCGGGACGACACCGCCGCCCCGGAGTAAAGAAGGCACCCACCCCCCTGGGTTCCGCAGCAGTTCGCGTGCGAAAGCCTATGAGCGGGTAGCGTGAGCTGGGTTTATGCGTGCCGGCCTAGCGGCACGTCGTGTCACTAGGTTCCGGGTTGTGCCTGGTCAGGACGGCGGGTCAGGTGCCGGCGGGTCAGGTGCCGGGGTCGGTGTCGAGGTGCAGGATCTTCGGGGGCAGGGCCAGGCCGAGGGCCTCGTGCAGGCGGCGGGCCTCGGGGGTGGGCGCGGTGGTCTGGCGGAAGGTGCCGGCGGGGCCGGTGAAGGTGCCCGTGTGGAGGCGTTGCAGCTCGTTGCGGGCGCGGGTCCAGGTGGTGTTGGCGCGGGTCTCGACGATGCGGGCCAGTAGCAGCGCCAGCCAGCAGAGCAGGACGTGGGCGCGGATGCGGTCTTCGAGTCGGTGGTAGACGGGGCGCAGGTCGAGCAGTTGTTTCATGTCCCGCCAGCCGCGTTCGACCTCCAGGAGTTGCTTGTAGCCCAGGGCGATGTCCTCGGCGGACAGGTGCGGGTCGGCGGTGCGCAGCAGGTACTTGCCGTCCAGGCGGGCGTCGGCGGTCACGGCGGCGGCGTCGAGGCGCAGCAGCCCGGAGGGGGTGGTGCGCAGGTAGCGGTGCAGCCCGGGCTTGGTGGAGATCACCCCGCGCAGCTCGGCCCGCTTCGTGGGCGCCAAGGCGTCGCTGCCGTCGATGAGGGCCTGCAGGCGGTCGATGAGGCGTTGGCGGATCGCGGCGTCGCGGTCGGCGGCGGCGGGGTTGTGACAGATGATGAACCGCTCGTGCTCGCTCACCTTGACCTCCTTGACCCGCAGGTTGTCGCGCACCTGCTGGTAGCGGCCCTGGCGTGACAGCGCGGCCTTCGCTTCCGGGGAGCCCGAGCGCAGCTTCTCGCCCAGGATGTAGCCGTGCCCGCCCGCGGTGAGGTGGCGGCGGTTCTCGGCGGAGGTGAAGCCGCGGTCGGCCACCCAGACGACCTTCCCGAGGGTCCAGTCCCGCAGCTCGTCCTTGACCTGGCGGATCAGCGGCGAGTCCGACGTGTTGCCCGGCCAGCACCACACTCGTACCGGGATCCCGTCGCGGGTCACGGCCATACCGACGATGACCTGAGGCAGGTCGTCGCGGGAGTCCTTGGACTTGCCGTAGGTTCGGAACCCGGCCTTCGCGGCGGCACCGTCGGGCACCGACTCCTCCCCGCCGTCGCCGCCGTCCGCGCCGCCGTCCGCGCCGCCGTCCGCGCCGCCGTCGCTGGTGTCGGTGGTGGGAGGGTCGGGGAGGCGGCGGCCGTTCGGGTCGCGCCAGACCGGCTCGTCGGGGTCCTCGGTCTCGAAGTAGGTGCTGGTGGTGTCGAAGAAGATCAGGTCCACTCCGAGGTTGAGCAGGTGCGCGACCTGGTCGAACACCCCCCGCGCGAGCTGGGGTTCGACCGTGAGGAGCCAGTCCATGGCCCGGTAGCAGGCGTCGTCGCTGGTGGCCTCGATCCCCGGGATGTGCACTCGCTCGGCCAGCCAGCCGGTCGCGGCCAGCTTCGAGGAGGGCGCCAACGCCCGGTTAGCAACGAGTGTGAACAGCACCCGTTCCACGATCGGGTCCCGCCGCGTGCCCGCGGCGAGCCGGCGCAGCAGGGTATCGATGCCCAGCTGCTGCCACAGCCCGTCGAGCAGCCACGCCCCGCCCAACGGGCGCGAGTCGGTGAACGCCAGCCCGGGCACCCCCACCACCCGGGCCCGTTCCGGGCCCGGGCCGGTCGCCGGCTCGACACCGAGCAGCCGGGTCAACGAGGCGATCAGCCGCTCGATCGCGGTCCGGTCGAGCTCGTCGGCGCGTCCCAGGGAGTACAGCACCTTGGTGCGGGAGGACTTCGCGGCCGGGTCCCACTCGCTGTGGGCGAGCTGCAGGTAGGTCACCCGCGAGCCGTCCCGGTTCCGCCGCGTCGACGTCTTCACAAACACGCCGCCAGACCCTACACGACAAACAGCAGCTCGAACTACTCGAACGGGCAAAGTCGTGCCGCTAGGGATTCTGACGTCGTCGACTAGCATGCGACGCCCCGACCAGCATCAACACCCGTGATCATGCCCTAGAACCGCCTGCAGCTGCGGAACCCAGGTCGTGGTCTCATGCACAATCGCTACACGCCATCAGCGGGTGGTGAACCATCCGTTCCGGATGAACGCGGGTTCGGCGTGACCCGGGCCAGCACTCACCCATAGCGGTCGCCAGAGCGCGTGTCGACCAGATGACGTGCCAACGCACCTCGTCGGGCGCCGTACGCCGCCCCCGGCCCCGGCCAGCCGGGTGTCGGGGTGTTAGGACGGCGAGGGGGCGGCGGGTCCTGGCCGAGCACCGGTCGTCGGGGCCACGTGCCGACGACCGGCGCGGAGGGTCGCAAGTCCCTGGAATAGGACGACCAGGCCGGTAACGACGAGCACGATCCCCACCAGCCAGGTCAGAACGACGATGCTGGCGCCGGGATACATGAGGACGATCGCTCCTCC
>DASRYP010000691.1:0-3711 GCA_035687165.1 Actinoplanes sp.
ACCGGACGACACTTCCCCCGCCACGCGCTCGGCATCGCGCACCGCCTGCGCCTCCCCGATGCTTTCCCTTGACCCGCCATAGCCCCCGCTAGCAATCCCCTGGTGCCGGATGGCCGGCAGCGCCCGCGTCAGAAGCTGATCGCCGATGGGAGCCACGGCCGCCGAAATCGCATTCTTCAGGTACGGGTTCGTCGCCGGATCGCGCCCCGCTCCGAGGTTGAACTCCGCAGACTTGGTCCCGAGTTCAGCGAGGTACTGCGCCGGCGTGACCGCGGCGCCGAGCTGCTTCTGCGCAGAAAGCTCGTCCTGGTTAAAATCGGCCACCCGCGGCTCGGGCGACAACTGCGGCCCGCCCTGCTGGTACAGCCGGGTCGACTCGTCGACGAACTGTTTTACCGCCGGTTGCTGGAACGAAGGGTAGCTACTCGTTGATGTGGATACATTACCGCCGGCGCTCTTTCCCATGATTGCGGACCTCCATTATTAGGGTTGTATAGGCAACTTCGAAGCCGAGCGGGGCAAGCAGCCGCGCCAATCCTTTGCGTCCGGAAGCCTCGAGCCGCGATGCGCCCTGCTCCCGCGCGAAGATCTCGAGGGCCACCCGGGCGTGGCCGCTCCAGTCCTTGAAGTGGATGCCCTGGAGCAGGATGATTCTCAGCACCCGCAGACAGGGGTACTCGGTCACCTCGGTGAGGATCACGCCAAGTAACTCCGCACCTTCGCCAGCAAGGGCAACCCAAATTTGCTGCCGGTCAGCAGCCACGAGCGCCTTGATCGAAGACTCCGAGAGTTCGCCGTGGCAATAACGCAGTGCCTCTTGAAGATACGGCACCAACCTCACCCAGACAGGCGGTTCAATCGCCATGTCGGCGGCGATGCGGGTAACTTGCAACTTACGCGGGGCAAGCTGCTTGGCAACCGGAGATGCTTCGATGATAGGCGTTTCTTCGATAGTCATGGTGTGGCCGCAGCTAGTTCCAGTGCTTCGACCTTCGCCTTCAACTGCTTGATTGCGAGAATGGCGTGCATAAGCACCTCGTGGATATTAACACCCAGTATTTCGACCTCTTCCAAATCCTCCTCGCGCAGTTTTCCAGGGTGCGAATCCACGGTTCCGGGGAGAATCGCTTGTAACTCCTGAGCGATGAAGCCGACAACGCGCGTGCCTTCGGGAGTTCCGGCCAAGCCGTTGTACTCGGCCTCGATTGGGCGCAACTGAGCAATGATATCCAGCCCGCCCTGAAGATCCTGTACGTTCCGCTTGATGCGCGCGTCAGAAGTGACGGTCCAAGTAGTCGTTGTCAACTTGGCCGCGCTGTCAGTGGACAGGTGCAGTTGGTACGAGGGGATCGTTCCGATCCCGACATTGCCGCCGCTGAAATCAAACCGGGAGCCGTCAAACCCGAGCGGCACGGCGGCCGAACCGGCGTCGTTGAAAGCGCCGATCGAAGCACGGGCATTCGTGCGGAGGCCGATGTTCTGATCGGTGGCTACGTGGACTTGAACAAGGTTGAGCGGACTCGCCACGCCGACCCCGAGCGATCCGACACTGGTCAGGTTGAAGCCCGCTCCGTTGATGTTCTGCAACCACGGCGTCTGGATAGAGGCTATGCTGGGCGCGCCGGTGATCTTGGCATACGCGAGCGAGGTGATCCAGGACGGGTCTGCGTAGCTGCTGAGGACCGACACCGCATTCGTAACTTGGGCCGCGGTGTAATCTCCACTCGCCGCGATGACCGCCCCGGTCCTGGTGAATACGCTCGTGACGGCAGACGCGGGCAGGGCGGTCCAGGCCCCATCGCCTCGCAGCCAGTTACTCGAGCTTGGCGTACCCGTGCCTAGCCTCGCCACAGCCATCACGCCGGTAGTAACATCCGCCGCCGCGTGGACGTGCGCCGCGGGCGTGAAAGAAGTCGGCACGCCGGTCAGCTTCGCGTAAGCGAGACTGGTGATCCAGGCCGGATTGGCATACGATCCGAGAATGGAGACGGCGTTGGTTACCTGCGCGGCGGTGTAATCTCCCGTGACCGCAATGACATCTCCAATGCGGGTGAAGACGCTGGTGACCGCGCCGCCCCCACCGCCGCCGCCTCCGCTCATCGCGTGCCACGCGCCGGCGTAGTAAACGTAGTAACCCGCCCCCGACCCCGGATTCCAGTCGGTGCCGTCGGCGTAGACGAGCAGCCCTTCGCGGGGTTTCACCGGTGCCACATGCCAGACCTTGTGCAGCGAATCACGGTGGCGGTAGATGTCGATCTGCTGATCCTGAGCGACATCCCACAGCATCTTGAGCGCCTCGCGGGGTTCGTCGGGGAGTGATCTGTCGAGAGGCATGGTTATAGCTTCGCCGTCGGCTCGAGGTCTAAGTCAAAGCCGATGAGTTTCCAGTTGGCGCCCACGGTAAAGCAGTCGACGCGATAGGAAAGATACCGGAAGGTACCGAAGAAGCCGAGTTTCACCGTCGTTCCCTGGATGAAATTCTTAGGGGCCTGCCAGGCGACCGGCGCCTTGCGCCCCATCGAGAAGCCCACGGCAATGGAGAAGGTGATGCCGTCGTCGCAGACGAACTTGGGCCAGATCTCGCGCATCACGGCGAGGTGCCCGTGGTCGATCACGATCTCGCCGCGCGACATTCCCTTCACTGCCACACCGGTGCGCTCCACGTAGTTCACGGTCGCGTCGTCCACGTCCACCGTGTCGCCGTTGACCCGGAGTACCAGAGCCGTCGACATCAGGGCGAGTCCCTCGACCGAGCGTTCGTAGGTGTTCGATTCCCAGGTGGTGGGGTCTTGCGCGGCCCAGGTGCCGACAGTCGATTGCCAGGAGTTGGCGCCGGCGGTGGGCGTGGTGGGACCGGCCGAGATGGCGTGGTGATTGTCTTCGATGTCGCGGATGGTCCAGGTGTCGAACTGCCAGTTCCACACCAGCGCCCGGTTGTTGACCACCGTGCCGCCGTGGCTGAAGCAGATCCAGATCTCCTTGGCCGTCATCTTCCGGACGCATCTCACCTTGTCGAAGCTCGCCGGGGTCAGTTGCGAAAAAAACCAGCGCTTGGTGCGGTCGTAGCCTACGCTGGTGACGCTTTGCAGATCGTGAATGACGAAGTCGTCGGCGGTCACCTGGAAGACTTTGTTGAGGAAGGTGGTGGCGCAGCCTTGGGCGAGCGCACCGATTTCTGAGAAGACCCGCCGAAAGGCCATGATGTCCTGGCCGCCGATGAAGGTCATGGCCCACGTCTGCTGGCCCGTGGTGATCATGAACTGGTTGCCGACCTGCATGCCGTCGACGATGCGGTCCTCGCCTTCGGAGAGCGAGACCTGCCCGGCATCGAGCGTCTCGTCGGCTACGTCCCAGGAGGGTGGGATTCCCAGCGGGTCGGCGGGGTGCGACCACAGGACGAGGCGATCGTCACGTTCGCCCGAGATCGTCACATCGAGGGCCACCAGGAAATTCTTGAAGGGCGCGATCACCTTGGCCCGGTGCGTGGCAGGCCAGTTGGGGAGGTCGATCAGGTCGGTGGCTGCGTTCGGCAGATCCCAGTTCTGGGGCAGGTCGACGCCGTTATTCAGGATCAGGTGGTCGTTGAACATGCCGCCCTGCCAGAAGTCCTGCGTCCCTCCGGTGTAGGGACCGCTGAGGCGGGTGATGTCATCCACGGTCGGGCCTGACAGAGCCATCACCTGAGCGAGGCCCGTGTAGACCCAGAACTTG
>DASRYP010000692.1:0-2016 GCA_035687165.1 Actinoplanes sp.
GCCCGGACCTCTCGCTCGGCGTGGTCACCTTCTCGGTCGCGCAGGCCGAAGCGATCGAGGCCGCCCTGGAGCGCGAAGCGGCCCGCCGTCCCGGTCTGGAACGGTTGCTCGACGGAGACCGGCTCAGCGGGTTTTTCGTCAAGAGCCTGGAGTCGGTCCAGGGCGACGAGCGCGACGTGATGATCTTCTCGATCGGGTACGGGCATGACGAGCACGGCCGGATCAGCACCAACTTCGGCGCGCTCAACCAGCCCAACGGGTGGCGGCGGCTCAACGTCGCGATCACCCGGGCCCGGCGGCGCGTCGAGATCATCTCGTCGGTGCGGTCCCGCGACATCCCCGAGTCGGCCAACCCGGGCGTACGCCTCCTCGCGGCCTATCTCGACTATGCCGAACGCGGGATCGCGGCCGTGCCGGGCAAGGCCGCCGCCCCGAGCCCGCTCGTCGCGTCGGTCCTGGAGACCGTGCGCTCCTGGGGGTTCGCGGCGGAGCCCGGGACCGGCCTGGACATCGGCGTGCGGAACCCCGCGCCCGGCTCCGGTCACGTGCTCGGGATCGAGTGCGACGGCCCCCGCTACGGTTCGATCGGGGCGGCCCGCGACCGCGACCGCCTGCACGCCGAGATCCTTACTGGGCTGGGCTGGCGGCTGCACCGCGTCTGGGGCACGGCCTGGCATCACGATCGGGCGGGGGAGGAGGCACGGCTGCGCGCGGCGATCGAACACGTGACCGGCGCCCTGCCCGCGGCCGGGCCCCGGCCCTATCGGCGAATGGACCTCGTACCGCTCCAACCCGTCTCCTGAGCGACCGTTTCGGGGTGCCGCCGCGGGCCAGCAAAGACCGAATGCGGTATTGACTGTCCGCACCGGGATGTCCAGCATTGTCGGGTGACTCCACGGAGCGCCCCGGCGCACGCCGCGCCGGTCAGTTGCGTTGCCTTCCGGGCCGACGGCCGCCGCCTGGCTTTCGGCACGCAGGCGGGCGGGGTGCTGGTGCAGGAGACCGGTGATCCCGCGCGGCCCGTGACGCTGATCGAATTCGCCCACCGCTCGGCGGTGCTCGCGGCGGCCTGGAACCCGGGCGCCTCCGACCTGCTCGCCACCGGCTCGGCCGACGGCACGGCCGCGGTCTGGCGCGTCGTCGACGACCGACCGCCGCACCTGATGAAGGTTCTCGGCGGCCATCCCACCGCGGTCACCGGCGTCTCCTGGATGCCCGACGGCCAGCACCTGCTCTGCCTGCTGGCCGACGGCCGCGCGGCGGTGTGGCGGGCGTTCGGCGAGACCTACCTCGGCGAGATCGGCGATTGCGTTCGCCTCGACGTGAGCACCGCCGGCCTCGTCGCCACCGTCGGCGCCAACGGCTTCGTGGCCGTCCGCGACCTCGCCCAGGACCGCGTCCCGCTGGCCGGCCGCGCGGCGCCCGCCGTCGAGGCGTGCGCGTGGTCCCCGGACGCCTCGACCCTCGCCCTGGCCCGGCGCGACGGCGCGATCGAACTGCGCAACGCCCACCTCGACCCGATCCGCACGATCCGCTCGGGTGACGCCCCGCTGCGCTCGGTCACCTGGTCGGCCGACGGCCGGCACGTGGTCGCCGGGGCGTACGACGGAACGGTCTTCGCGGTCGACCCGTCGAGCCGTCCGCTGTGGTGGCTCCCCGACCCGACGATCCGCACCCGCTCGATCGCGGTCGGCGGCGCGGTGCTGGCCACCGCCACCTTCGCCACCCGGCCCTACCTGCTCGACGCGGCCTCCGGCATCCCGCTCACCCCCGGTCTGTCGCTGCCCGCGTCACCGGCCCTCACCCGCCGGTTCCGGGAGGGACTGCTCGCGGCCGAGGGGCGCGTCGTGACGGCCGGACAGCCCGGCGCCCGCACCGTCGTGGCCGAGCACGACCTGCGCGTCGGCGCGATCGACACGCTGGCCGACCGGGTCGTCGTCTCCGCCGCCCACCACGCCGTGCGGGTGACCCGGCTCGACCCGTCGGCATACGAGGTGGAGCGCGGCATCACCCTGC
>DASRYP010000693.1:0-2464 GCA_035687165.1 Actinoplanes sp.
CCCTGGCCGTCCAGGGGCGGGTCGTGCTGGCGATCGACGGCCTGCAGCCTGACGTCGGTCACGAGATCCTGTGGGTCGTCCGCGACTGCCTGTCCGGCCAGGTCCTGCTCGCCCGCTCGCTGCTCTCGGCCGCCGCGGCCGACCTCGCCGGGCTGCTGCGCGAGGTCACGGCCGCGATCGGCGTGCCGGTCGCCGGGGTGGTGAGCGACGGCCAGCACTCGGTCCGCCTGGCAGTCGGGCAGGCGCTGCCCGGCATGCCGCACCAGCTGTGCCAGTTCCACTACCTGCGCGAGGCGGGCCTGCCGATCTTCGAGGCCGACCGCCACGCCAAGAAGGAGCTCAAGAAGCGGGTCCGCGGCGTGCGGCCGATCGAGCGCGCGGTCGAGGGCCGCGACGACCCCGAGGCCGAGGCGGTGCGCGGCTACTGCGCAGCCGTCCGCTCGGCGCTCACCGACGATGGCCGGCCGCCGCTGGCGGCCTCCGGACTGAAGCTGCACCGGCGCCTGGAGGCGGTCGCCGCCAGCCTGGGGCGGGTCGAGGAAAAGGGGGGCTGAGCAAGCCGTTGCAGCGGCTCGCCGCCCTTATCAGGCGCGGCCTGGAGCGCACCGCCGCCCTGTGGCCCGACGTCCGCCGGGCCTACCGCTGGCTCCGCGCGGCCGCCTCCATCCTCGCCGACCGGGCCGGGCTCGACGCGACCGGGGTGCAGGCCCGCTACGAGCGCCTCCTGGCGGCCTGGGCCGAGCGGCGCGGCGGGGCCGGCACCCTGGCCGGCGCCGTCGACCGCTTCATGAGGGTCACCGCCAGCTACCGACCCGGCCTGTTCCACTGCTACCGGGTCGAGGGCCTGCCGCGCACCGACAACGCGCTGGAGCAACTGTTCGGGGCGCACCGCCACCACGAGCGCCGCGCCACCGGCCGCAAGGCGGCCTCGCCCGCGCTGGTGCTGCGCGGCGCCGTCCGGCTCGTCGCCGGCGTGGTCACGCGAGCGCACCCGGTCTCCGCGCGTGAGCTCGCCGTCGCCGACCGGCGACGGTGGTCGGAGCTGCGGGCAGGTCTCGAGCGCCGCCGCCGGGCGCGGGTCATGCGCCGCCAGTTCCGGCGCGACCCGGACGCCTATCTCGCTCGGCTCGAGCAGCGCCTGCTCCAGCCAACTTTGCCGGCCTAGTTTTTTTCTAGGCCGGCAAAGTTGGCTGTGCGTTGCTCTCCCGACGAGTACGTGAGGGGATGAGCATGGCACGTCGGGAGGCGCGGCCGCGGGCCGAGCGGGAGCGGGTGCTGCGGCCGGTTCGGCGGTGCTGCCCGGGCTGCGGGCGGCGGATGCCGATCCGCTACGAGAACCGCCGCACGGTGGCGACCCTGGACGGGCCGGTGCGCTTGCGCCTGAAGGTCCGGCGGTGCGAGACGGCCGGTTGCGCCCGCCATCACCGGCCCTACCGGCCGGAAGCCGAGGGCGTCATCGCGCTGCCGCAGCACGAGTTCGGCCTCGACGTGATCGCCTCGACCGGGGCGCTACGCTATCGCGAGCACCGCAGCGTGCCGGAGATCCATCGCTCCTTGCGGGAGCGCGGCGTGGCGGTGTGCGAGCGCACGGTCACCAACCTGCTCGACCGCTACGACGAGCTGGTCGCGACGGTGGTGGACGAGCCGCGGCGCGCCGCCCTGGCCGTCCAGGGGCGGGTCGTGCTGGCGATCGACGGCCTGCAGCCTGACGTCGGTCACGAGATCCTGTGGGTCGTCCGCGACTGCCTGTCCGGCCAGGTCCTGCTCGCCCGCTCGCTGCTCTCGGCTGTCGCGGCCGACCTCGCCGGGCTGCTGCGCGAGGTCACGGCCGCGGTCGGCGTGCCGGCCGCCGGGGTGGTGAGCGACGGCCAGCACTCGGTCCGCCGCGCCGTCCAGGAGGCCTTGCCCGAGGTCCCGCACCAGCTGTGCCAGTTCCACTACCTGCGCGAGGCGGGCCTGCCGATCTTCGAGGCCGACCGCCACGCCAAGAAGGAGCTCAAGAAGCGGGTCCGCGGCGTGCGCCCGATCGAGCGCGCGGTGGAGGGCCGCGACGACCCCGAGGCCGAGGCGGTGCGCGGCTACTGCGCGGCCGTCCGCTCGGCGCTCACCGACGACGGCCGGCCGCCGCTGGCGGCCTCCGGACTGAAGCTGCACCGGCGACTGGAGGCGGTCGCCGCCAGCCTGGGGCGGGTCGAGGAAAAGGGGGGCTGAGCAAGCCGTTGCAGCGGATCGCCGCCCTTATCAGGCGCGGCCTGGAGCGCACCGCCGCCCTGTGGCCCGACGTCCGCCGGGCCTACCGCCGGCTCCGCGCGGCCGCCTCCATCCTCGCCAACCGGGCCGGGCTCGACGCGACCGGGGTGCAGGCCCGCTACGAGCGCCTCCTGGCGGCCCGGGCCGAGCGGCGCGGCGAGGCCGGCACCCCGGCCGGCGCCGTCGACCGCTTCACGAGGGTCACCGCCAGCTA
>DASRYP010000694.1:0-5511 GCA_035687165.1 Actinoplanes sp.
GACTTCGTCCAGCTCCTCGACGACCTGCGCGAGATGTCCACCACGGCGCCCCCCGAAGAGGTTCTCGAGGTGGCCCTGCGGCGTTCGGGTCTGCTCTCCGAATTGGAGGAGAGCATCGACCCGCAGGACCAAGGCCGGGTAGAAAACCTCCAGGAGCTGGTGAGCGTCGCCCGGGAGTACACCGAACGCGTCGAGGCCCAGGCCGAGGAGGACGAGGAGGCGCCGGTCGCCACCCTGGCCGGCTTCCTCGAGCAGGTCGCGCTCGTCGCCGACGCCGACCAACTCCCCGACGACGACCCCGACCACCAGGGCGTGGTCACATTGATGACGCTGCATACGGCCAAGGGCCTGGAGTTCCCGGTCGTCTTCCTGACCGGCCTCGAGGACGGCGTCTTCCCGCACACCCGTGCGCTCGGCGACAACAGCGAGCTCGAGGAGGAGCGCCGCCTGGCCTACGTCGGCATCACCCGCGCCCGCCAGCGGCTCTACCTGTCCCGCGCGGTCACCCGGGCCGCCTGGGGTCAGCCGCAGTACAACCCGCCCTCGCGTTTCACCGAGGAGCTGCCGCCCGAGCTGATCCGCTGGGAACGTACCGCCGGTTCTTACACGTCCTGGTCCGGCACCGGCGGCGGCGTGGGTGGCCGCGGCGGGGGAGACCGCTTCCGGGGCGGAGGTTTCGCCGGGGGCACGCCGAAAGCACAGCAACTGGCGAGCCGCCTCGGCATCGACGGCAGCCGCCTGTCGACCGCGAGCGAGCTGCCGCAGGCCCCCAAGGTCGCGGCGGGCGACCGCGTCAACCATCAGCGCTACGGCCTGGGCCGCGTGGTCACCGTCGAGGGTCAGGGCCCCGGCGCCCGGGCGCAGATCGACTTCGGCGACCAGGTGATGTGGCTGATCCTGCGCCACGCGCCGATCGAGAAGATCTAGGCGCAAAATCCGCGAGCGAGCGCGACCGTGTCCCGCAGGAGCGGCGGATCAGGAAGCGGCGGCCATGCCGGCGTAGACCGACTCGACCTTCAGCTTGATGTCGACGCCATGGTCGCGCAGGAACGGGATCGGGTCGGTCGGGCTGCCCTTGACGTGGATCTCAAGGTGCAGGTGCGTCCCGTACGAGGCGCCGGTGTTGCCGACCTCGGCGATCACCTGGCCAGCCTTGATCACGTCGCCCTTCTTGACGAGCAGGCGGCGCGAGTGGGCGTAGATGACCTCGTTGCCCTTGTCGTCGGCGATCGTGATCGCGTAGCCGTAGCCACCGAAGTAGCCGGCCTGAGTGACCTTGCCGGCGTGGATCGCCTTGTAGGGCAGACCCTCGGGCGCGGCGAGGTCGATGCCGGCGTGCAGCTTGCCCCAGCGGACCCCGTAGCCCGAGGTGAACTGATATTCCTCGAGGGGAAGCAGCCAGATGTCGGCCGCGGTCTGCTCGGCGCTGAGTTTCGTCGTGGCGGCCGCGTCGCGGCTGTCGCCGCGCGAGGCGGCGTCGCCACCGGCGGACCGCTCGGTCAGCGCCTCGGACGCGACCTGGTTGTGCCCCAGGCCCTTGAGCGCCTGCGGGTCGACGGTCTTGGCGTCGGGCATGTTGGCGGCGCCCAGCGCGACGACGCCCGCTCCGGCGAAGGCAGCGGTGACGGCGATGGCGTAGCGGCTGCGCGGAGGGGTGGGTACGCGGCGACGACCGCGATAACGATCGGGCTCAGACGACAAGCGCTGGCGCACGAACAACCCTCCGTCGGTGGCAAATCGGCGATGTGCACGGCTCCGAATATCCGGAGAACCGAACTCATCCGTGCTGTCAGATCAGCGTTAACTGGTTGACAGCCGGGAGCCACGGTAGCCAAACGGCAGGCCGGTCACAAGTCCGCAGCGCCAAATCACTGACAGTTCATGGTCCGTATTGCGCGGTGATTGGCCGAATTCTAGGTTTTTCCTGGAGTAGCGCTCCGGACACTCGCAGTAATGGTTCGGAAAATGGAAAGCATGGTGACTCAGAATACATTTGCTGTCACCGCGAGTGATCTCGCATTCGGCCGGGCGGCTACCCCGGGACCGTCGGGCAGGTTACCGTTCGTTCAGTGGCAACCGGGTGACAATGCGGTCAGTGGCACGGAGGGTCGGGATGGAAGCACGGATCAGGGTCGTCGTGGCGAAGCCGGGGCTGGACGGGCACGACCGGGGGGCCAAGGTGGTGGCCCGAGCGCTGCGCGACGCCGGCATGGAGGTCGTCTACACGGGCCTGCACCAGACGCCGGAGCAGATCGTCGAGACGGCCGTCCAGGAGGACGCCGACGCGATCGGTTTGTCCGTTCTGTCCGGGGCGCACATGACCTTGTTCCGGCGGGTCGTCGAACTGCTCGCCGAACGCGATGCGGCCGACATCGTGGTATTCGGCGGCGGCATCATCCCGGCCGACGACATCGCCGAATTGGAAAAGCTCGGCGTCGCCCGAATTTTCACGCCGGGCGCCACTACCGCTTCCATCATCGAATGGGTACGCGCCAATGTCGCATCACCGGTGGCCTGACCAGCCATTTGGCCATTGCCGACGATCGAATCGGTGACGTCGTGCGAGGCCGGGCAGGGGGAGAGGCCGGACGCACCCCTCACACGTCCGGCCTCTCTATGCACGATGCCCCGCCGCCACCCCTCGACCGACAGGGCATCGGCCGCTTACCCGCCGGTGCGCCTCGGCGCTCCGACATCACAATCAACGAGGGCCTCGGAGCCGAGTTACGCGAAGTACACGAGTTTCTGCGGCACCCGTTTCCCGGCCTGTCGCCCGCACTCCGGGTGTGTGGTCTTGCACACCGTGCACCCGCGACTTCGGAGCGGTGGCTCCGGTCGCTAGTCTGCGAATGACGGCCCGCAGGGCCGGACATTCTTCACGCCGGCGACGCCAGCAAGGCCGCCGAGAACAATAAGGTCGGGACGCATCGGTGCGGCTTGCCGGCGCATGGCGTCGCGAGCGAAAGGAGACACGTGGACCTGTTCGAATATCAGGGGCGCGACCTCTTCGAACGGCACGGGCTGCCCGTGCTGGGCGGTGGCGTCGCCGAGACCCCGCAGGAGGCCCGGGCGATCGCCGAGCGCCTCGGCGGCAAGGTCGTCGTCAAGGCGCAGGTCAAGGTCGGTGGCCGGGGCAAGGCAGGCGGCGTCAAGCTGGCCGACGGCCCGGACGAGGCCGAGGCCCGCGCGAGCGACATCCTGGGCATGGACATCAAGGGCCACACGGTGCACAAGGTGATGCTGGCCGAGACAGCCGACATCAAGGAGGAGTACTACTTCTCCTACCTGCTCGACCGGGCCAACCGTAACTTCCTCTGCATCGCCAGCGTCGCCGGCGGCATGGAGATCGAGCAGGTCGCCGAGGAACAGCCCGAGCGGGTCGCCAAGGTCGCCATCGACGCCACCAAGGGCGTCGACGAGGCCACCGCCCGCGAGATCGTCGCCCAGGCCCAGTTCCCGGCCGAGATCGCCGACCAGGTCGTCGACATCGCGGTGAAGCTCTGGCAGGCCTTCGTCGCCGAGGACGCCACCCTGGTCGAGGTCAACCCGCTGGCCAAGGTGGGCGACGGTCGCGTGCTCGCGCTCGACGCCAAGGTCACCCTGGACGAGAACGCGGCGTTCCGGCACCCCGATCACGAGGCGCTGGTCGACCAGTCCGCGGTCGACCCGCTGGAGCAGGCGGCCAAGGCCAAGAACCTCAACTACGTCAAGCTGGACGGCGAGGTCGGCATCATCGGCAACGGCGCCGGCCTGGTCATGTCCACTCTCGACGTGGTCGCCTACGCCGGCGAGAAGCACGGCAACGTCAAGCCGGCCAACTTCCTCGACATCGGCGGTGGCGCCAGCGCCCAGGTGATGGCGAACGGTCTCGAGATCGTGCTCGGCGACCCGGCGGTCAAGTCGGTCTTCGTCAACGTCTTCGGTGGCATCACCGCCTGCGACGCCGTGGCCAACGGCATCATCCAGGCCCTGGCGCTGCTCGCCGAGCGCGGCGAGACGGTCACCAAGCCGCTCGTGGTACGCCTCGACGGCAACAACGCCGAGGCCGGTCGGGCCATCCTCGACGGAGCGAACAACCCGCTGGTCGAGCGGGTGGACACGATGGACGGAGCGGCCGAACGGGTCGCCGAGCTCGCGGCTGCGGGGAAGTGAACTAATGGCTATCTGGCTCACCAAGGACTCCAAGGTCATCGTCCAGGGCATCACCGGTTCGGAGGGCTCGAAGCACACCCGCCGGATGCTCGCGGCCGGCACCAACGTGGTCGGCGGCGTGAACCCGCGCAAGGCCGGCACGACGGTCGACTTCGACGGCACCGAGCTTCCGGTCTTCGCGACGGTGGCCGAGGCGATCAAGGAGACCGGCGCTGACGTATCGGTCATCTTCGTGCCGCCGGCGTTCACCAAGTCCGCCGTGATCGAGGCGATCGACGCCGAGATCCCGCTCGCCGTGGTCATCACCGAGGGCGTGCCGGTGCAGGACTCGGCCTTCTTCTGGGCCTACAACGTCGACCGCGGTCAGAAGACCCGGATCATCGGGCCGAACTGCCCGGGCATCGCGTCGCCGGGTGCCAGCAACGCCGGCATCATCCCGGCCGACATCACTCCGGCCGGCCGCATCGGCCTGGTCAGCAAGAGCGGCACGCTGACCTACCAACTCATGTACGAGCTGCGCGACTTCGGCTTCTCGACCGCCGTCGGCATCGGTGGCGACCCGATCATCGGGACCACGCACATCGACGCGCTGAAGGCGTTCCAGGACGACCCCGACACCGACGCGATCGTCATGATCGGTGAGATCGGCGGCGACGCCGAGGAGCGGGCCGCCGAGTTCATCAAGGCGAACGTCACCAAGCCGGTGGTCGGCTACATCGCCGGCTTCACCGCCCCGCCCGGCAAGACGATGGGTCACGCCGGTGCGATCATCTCGGGCTCCGCGGGCACCGCGGACGCCAAGAAGGCCGCGCTCGAAGCCGCGGGGGTCAAGGTCGGCAAGACGCCGAGCGAGACCGCCCGGCTCATGCGCGAGGTCATGAGCTAGTCATCGCCATGCGATCGGCGCGTCGTCGTCCGGGTCCCCACGACCCGAACAGCGACGCGCCGCCGTTTTTGCATCGCCCACCCGGCTCCGGCGTGGAAAAGTAGTCGGCGATGCCGAGCACACCCGATCGCCCCGACGATTCGGACGACCCCTTCGCGGTCGCCGAGGCGGCGCAGGTGGCCGTCCCCGCGACGGTGGAGCGGAACACCGAGGCGATCGACCGCCCCACCGGGGGGATCGACCGCCCCACCGAGGGCATCGACAAGGCCGAAAGGACCGACGACCGGCGTACGGTCCTGGTCGACGACAAGATGCTCGGCGAGCGTGCGACGGTCCGGGTGCCCGCCCGGCGCCGATCGCCCCCGCCCCCGCGCCCGCGCCGCCGCGCCCCGCTCCCGGTGGCTGCCGCCTTCGCGACCCTCTGGGCCGCCCTGATCACGTACCTTCCGGTGGCCGCCGTCATCGGCCTGGCC
>DASRYP010000695.1:0-3910 GCA_035687165.1 Actinoplanes sp.
GGGTGCACCGGGAAGTGCGCCGAGGTGGGTCTGCATGATTTCGCCGAGGCTGTGCCTCCGCTGATCTGGCCGGACGACGCGATCTACACGCAGCGTCCAGCAGCACCAAGCGCGCCGGGAGTGCCGGGATCACCAGCAGCACCGCCGGCCCCAGCACTGCCGGCACCAGCACTGCCGGCACCAGCGCCGCCGGCCCTGGGAGCACCCGGGGCGCCGGGCCGGTTTGTTGCGGACGGGCGAGACCCGCGGTCAGGCAGCGGACAGCGGGGCTCTCACCCGGTACCGGCCGGCGAGACAGCCACCGTGCGGCGGGCCGGAACCGCAACGCGTATCGAGCCCGCACGCCGGACAGAAACCGCTGCTCACACCGCACCGGTACGCCGGGCCGAACCCGCACACCAGGCTGAACCGGTACGCCGGGCTGAACCGGTACGCCGGGCCGAACCGGCACGCCGGGCCGCAGCCGCACGCCGGGCCGAACCCGCACACCACCAGGCCGCAGCCGCCCGCCGAGCTGGAACTGTGGTACCGACCCACGCCGAAGCCGCCGGGCACCTGGGTGGCCCCGGCCAAGTTGAGCCCGGTCGCCGCCCGGCGCTCGCCCGGCCGACAGCATCGGCTACCTGCCGCCGCGTCCCGGCCGGCGGCAGCGCGCCATCACCACCGGCAAAAGCCGCTTCGCGACAACAACCTCGCACTAGGTGGCGACGGAGCACAGCACACCCCGACAACACATCCCTGGCGCGGCACAGACCACCACAGAAGAAGGCCGGCACCATGCACTTCGGGACCAACCCCCGCCGACCCGGGAAAGGGGAATTGATCCCCCGACGACGGGACGTAAAGGAAAGGTCACCTCCGAGGTGCCCCCTGTCGCTGTTCGCAGAGTGGTGGACGGTTTTAGCTCAGGGGATAGCGCATCGATTTCCGGAAATCGGGGGTCGGGGGTAGGGGGTTCGAATCCCTTCGTGGGTGCTTGCCTCGTGCTGTTTCGCTGGGCCGAATGTCTGCTATCTGGTCTGATCGGCCATGAGCAGCGGCTCGGTCTCCTGGCGGCGGATCGTGCGGGTGCTGCCCAGGGCCGTTCCGACGAAGCCGATTACCAAGGGCGACCAGGATGCCCAGGCCGGCGAAGGCCCGCGCGCCCTCCTTGCCGCCGAGGACGAAGGGTCCGAGTAGGTAGCCCTGCCAGTTCAGCCACCCGGCGGACGAGTTGGTCACCGGGCCCCGGCCGATCGCCGTGCCCACCACGACAGGGCTTCCCGCCGCAACCGGGCGATCTCCGCCTGCTCGGCGCCCGACCGCCCGACCGGTTTGCCCTGCGACAACCCGGCGTTCCGGCCCGGCGTTCCGGCCCGGCGTTCCGGCCCGGCGTCGCGGGTGAACAGGACGACGCGATGGCCCGGTACGGATTCCGATGCGGAGCGGAGCCAGGTACGCCAAATGTGCGATAGGTTGAGGTGGGGAGCCTGGCGCTCCGGTTCCACGGCCGTAGCAAGCGACTCGGCAGCCGCACTTACGCTGGGTTACCGGTGGAGGCAGGCCGAGCCCGGATCGCGGCAAGCCAGTGCGCATCAACGTGCGTGCTGAAGGTGTACCGGGAACCTCGCCGGTCACACGAGTTCGAGCGAAACCCGCCTTCTCCAGCACTCGGTGAGAAGCGATGTTGTCACTGAGCGTCGGCGGTTGATGGCTTTACCGACAATCGGCGGACAGCGTCGTTGGCCAGCCCGGGTAACGCCCTCCGTGGCGGCGCCCATCCCGGGCGACGCCGGTACGAGACCGTAACCCACCATGACGGTGCTCGACTCGTCCGGCCGCCGGAAGAAGCCGATGGGTTCCGATGGCAGGGCCGGACTTCTTCTCCACAATCAGCCGACATCCGAACCGCGGATCAGTATGTCGTGCCGCCATCCGTGCGGCGTCCGCATCGCCCTCCCGTGGGTGCTCGCCGCTGCACTGATCGCGAGACCGGACGGGTATTTCCCGCAGGTCGGGTGGCTTGTCGCCGAGCATCGTGGCGAGACAGGCCGTCCCCGACCTTCCCCTATTCTTCGCAGAGGGATGGTATTCGATGACCCGTCCTGCTCCCGGGACGCTACGAGGCGAGGTCGACCTCGCCTTCGGGCAGCCGCTGCCCGTGCCGTGGAACGCCCACAAGTGCCACGTGTGGTTCCAGAACGGCCCCGCTTTCACCTGCCGCATCATCCGCTACCCCGACGACCTGCTGCGGTTGGAAACGGGCAAGGCGAGCGTGCCGGTGGACACTCCGGTGGAAATCCAATGGACGCAGAATCGTCGTGGCTGCTAGGGGGCCGGGATCGTTGCCACCCCACCGGGATCAGCACCCCCTGGCGTCTACATCCGCATCATCAACTCCATTGTCGGCATCGAACGCCGCTTGGGCGTACGGCAGCCCGTCGTGATACCGGTCAGCCTCATCGGCCCCGCAGGGATGGTCCTGCCCGGCCGCAGTGCCGATCTGTCCCTGGACGGCGCCCGGATCATCGTCGACTCGCCCCGCTTGGAGCAACCACTGCCCGAGGCGTTGGACATCGCCGGGATAGTCCCCGGCGTGCGGGCCGGCATCGTGCTCGCCCTGCCCACCGGGGAGGCCGGCCTCAACTGCGGGATCGCCACCGTCCACCCCGGCACCGGCGACATCCGTATCCATCTGCAGCATCACAACAACCAGATCCTGGAACAGATCGGAGCGCTGCTACGCGCCGAACAACACCGAGACACAACACACCTGCCACCGGCGGCCGGTGCTGCCCTGCTGCCAGGTCTGCCTGGCGCTGATCGCATTGCCCGCGACGCTGAGTAGCACGCGATTCGCGGCAGATGAGCTGACCCGCCCGGCCGGACGCCGGCAAGCGATTTCTGCACCGGGGTCAGCCAGTGCGGCCCCAGCCAGTGCGGCCCCAGCAGCGACTCAGCGGACACGAACCGCACGGTCGCCAGGGTTCCGATCAGGGCGGGGATGCGAATGTCGGCCCGCTTCTGGTTCTCCGCACACACGCCGAGCAGATCCAGGGCGGGATGCTGCGCAGTGGCGCCTGCGGGGGCACGTCACCCGACCGTTCCGGGTGCCATCAGGGGCGAGAAATCCTAGCCTGACCAGCCTGTATTCACTTACGTAACATTGACGAAACCACGTGCCGCTGAGTAGCCTGCCGATACCCAGAGAGCGCTCTCATCCCCCTTCGGGCGCCCTTCGGGAATCCCCCTTTCCCCGACGGAGGCCTCTCCCCATGGCAGACTCCCGTTTCTCCAGACGTCTCAAAGGCCTGCTCACGGCCGCTCTCGTCGCGCTCGGCGCGGGCGGTCTGGCCGTGGTCATCGGTGGCGGCAGCGCGTCGGCCGCCACGGTCGGCGCCGGCAGCTACGCCGAGACCCTCCCGGCCGGTCGCAGCCTTCCCACCGGGTGCGGCAGTATCTCGACCAACCCCCGGCAGTACGTGACCGGCGCCGCCCCGGCCGGTCCGGTGCCGACCAACGACTGGTGGTCGTCGCTGCTCTACAAGCGGACCGACTGCCAGTTCTCGACGCCGCTCTTCGCCGGCCCGGCCGCGTACCAGCCAGGCCCGGGCGGCATGGGGCTGTCCTACCAGACCGACGCCGCGATCAGCGGTTCCGCGACCGGCACCGGCGAATACCACTTCCCGTACGCCGAACACGTGCGCGTCGGCATCGACGGGCTCACCGCCACCCAGGCCCTGGTCGACGGCTGGAGCGACTGGACGGTCAGCACCTCGCTGACCGGCGGCGGCCGCACCCTGCGGGCCACCATCGGGCGCGGCCTGCCGCTCTCGTACTACCAGGTGACCGGCGGCGACGCGGTCCTGACCATCACCGGGCCGCCCACCGCCTGGTCGAACAGTGGCAACCGGATCGGGTTCTCGATCGG
>DASRYP010000696.1:0-8033 GCA_035687165.1 Actinoplanes sp.
CTTGTGCCAATAGGTGGAGGGGGCCGTGATGACGAGGTTGCCCGAGCGCAACTCGTAGCGGTAGGGCTTGGGCAGCGACGCGAGGTCCTCGATGTCGAGATCCTCGATGGGCGGTAGTAAGAGACCGGTCATGGGCGGGTCGCACCTCCACGCCAAGATGACTCAATCCCGCCACGATACTGGTCGCACGACCAGGCGTCAGGCCTCGCCCTTCGCGTGGAACTCCGCATCGAGTTCGGACAGGAGCAGACACCGGTCCCACACCGTAAGCCACGATGACGAGGTTTTCCGCGCACCGTTCGTCGCGGTAGCCCTCGGGCCGGGTGAGGAGGTCCTCGACGCCGAGGTCCCCGATGGGCGGCACGTCTTAGCCGGGCCCGGTTGCCGGCACCCCCTCACCCTACTGGTCACTAGACCAGATGTCACACGTCAATGACTGCCAGGACGTCGTCGCTGATGTCGGCGTTCGTGTAGACCTCTTGGACGTCGTCGCAGTCCTCGAGGGCATCGACCAGCTTGAGAACCTTGCGGGCGGCCTCCTCGTCGACCTCGACGTTCATCGTAGGGATGAGCAGCGAGTCGGCCGAGTCGTACTCGATTTTGGCCTCCTGCAGGGCCGTGCGCACCGCGATCAGGTCGGTCGGCTCGCTGACCACGACGAACTGCTCGCCGTCGTCGTTGATCTCCTCGGCGCCGGCGTCGAGGACGGCCAGCATCAGGTCGTCCTCGCTGAGGCCCTCGGCCGGGACGACGACGACGCCCTTACGGTTGAACAGGTAGGAGACGCTGCCGGCATCGGCGAACGTGCCGCCGTTGCGGGTCAGGGCCGTGCGCACCTCGGTGGCCGCGCGGTTGCGGTTGTCGGTGAGGCACTCGATGAGGATGGCGACACCGTTCGGGCCGTATCCCTCGTACATGATCGTCTGCCAGTCGGCGCCGCCGGCCTCGAGGCCGGAACCACGCTTGACCGCGTTGTGGATGTTGTCGTTGGGGACGGAGCTCTTCTTCGCCTTCTGGATGGCGTCGAACAGCGTCGGGTTGCCCGCCGGATCGCCGCCGCCGGTGCGGGCCGCGACCTCGATGTTCTTGATCAGCTTGGCGAACATCTTGCCGCGCTTGGCGTCGACGACGGCCTTCTTGTGCTTGGTCGTCGCCCATTTACTGTGGCCAGACATGCAACAACCTCCGTGGTCTCAGGCGGCCTGGCGGACCATCTCGACGAAGTACCGGTGGACGCGGAGGTCGCCGGTGAGCTCCGGGTGGAAAGCCGTGGCGAGCAGGTTGCCCTGCCGAACGGCCACAATCCTACCGGCGGCCTGACCTTCTTTGACGCGGCCCAGTACCCGCACTTCGCCGCCGATCTCCTCGACCCACGGCGCACGGATGAACACGGCGTGAAAATCCCCGCCCTCGATCCCCTCGATCGGCACGTCTCCCTCGAACGAGTCGACCTGCCGCCCGAACGCGTTGCGGCGCACGGTCATGTCGATCCCCTGGAACGACTCCTGGTCGGGACGCCCGTCGAGCACCTTCGTGGCCAGCAGGATCATGCCCGCGCACGAGCCGTAGACCGGCATGCCGTCGGCGATCCTCTTGCGGATCGGGTCGAGCAGGCCGAACGACACGGCCAGTTTGCTGATGGTGGTCGATTCGCCCCCGGGCAGGACCAGGGCCTCGACGTCGCCGAGTTCCTCGGGCCGACGAATCGGCCGGGCCAGCACGTCACTCTCGGCGAGTGCGGCGAGGTGTTCGCGGACGTCGCCCTGCAGGGCCAGCACTCCGATGTTCACGTTTCCAGCTTAGAGTCGGCCCGTGTCCGCCGTGCGCAGGGTGCGCGACCACATCGACCGGCTCAGCGCCGCGCCGCGCACACTGAGCGACCTGGCCGCGCCGGGTGGCTCGCCCACCCGAACCAGCCGGAGCTGGAGCTGCCCCTGATGCCGCCTGGCCCGCGCACACGGCTCGGCGTGCAGGCCACCTTGGGGGCGATTGGCCATCGGACGAGCCACCGGACGTGGCTAGCATCGGGGCACCGAAACTCTGCTTGAGGAGCCGAAACCACCATGTCTGAGAACCAGCCTGCCATCGGCACCGCCCGCGTCAAGCGCGGTATGGCGGAGATGCTCAAGGGCGGCGTGATCATGGATGTCGTCACGCCGGAGCAGGCGAAGATCGCCGAGGAGGCGGGAGCGGTGGCGGTCATGGCCCTGGAGCGGGTGCCGGCCGACATCCGCGCCCAGGGCGGTGTGTCCCGGATGTCCGACCCTGACATGATCGACGGGATCATCGGCGCCGTCTCCATCCCGGTCATGGCCAAGGCCCGCATCGGGCACTTCGTCGAGGCGCAGGTGCTGCAGGCACTGGGCGTCGACTACGTCGACGAGTCCGAGGTGCTGACCCCCGCCGACTACGCCAACCACATCGACAAGTGGAACTTCACGGTGCCGTTCGTCTGTGGTGCCACCAACCTGGGTGAGGCATTGCGCCGCATCACCGAGGGCGCGGCCATGATCCGGTCGAAGGGCGAGGCCGGCACCGGCGACGTCTCCAACGCGACCACCCACATGCGCAAGATCCGCGGCGAGATCCGCCGGCTGCAGACGCTGCCCGAGGACGAGCTCTTCGTCGCGGCCAAGGAGCTGCAGGCGCCGTTCGAGCTGGTGCGCGAGGTCGCCGAGCTGGGCAAGTTGCCGGTGGTGCTGTTCACCGCGGGCGGCATCGCGACCCCGGCCGACGCCGCCATGATGATGCAACTGGGCGCCGAGGGCGTCTTCGTCGGCTCCGGCATCTTCAAGTCCGGCAACCCGGAGCAGCGCGCGGCCGCGATCGTGAAGGCGACGACCTTCCACGACGACCCCGACGTGATCGCCAAGGTGTCCCGCGGTCTGGGCGAGGCGATGGTCGGCATCAACGTCGAGGACGAGGCCGTGCCGCACCGCCTCGCCGAGCGCGGCTGGTGATCTTCGTCCGACAGCCGCCGGGCCGGGCCGCAAGGCCCGGCTCGGTCAGACCGGCTCGGTCAGACCGGCTCGGTCAGACCGGCTCGGTCAGACCGGCTCGAGCGGCACGGCCGGAACCGCGGGAGCGGGGATCCTGATCGCCGCCGGCATCGGGGGCTCCTCGATGTCGAAATAGTGCGGCCGGGGATAGTGCCGGGCCATCCGCAATGCCCGCACCAGGGGCCGGCGACGGGCGGTGAGGGCGTCGCGGACCAGGTCGGTATGCACCTGCCGGGCCAGCACCACCCGGCGGCTCGAAGCGATCAGGGTGCGCGCGGCCGGGTCACCGACGACGAGCGTGACCGCCTGCAACTGCCGGGTCAGGTCGTTCTCGGCGGACTCGCGCTCCTCGGCCTCGGCGTCGAGCGCGAGGCGGGCCGCCGCGTAGAGCTCCACGATGTCGGACTGCTCGGCCACCACCGCGGCCGCCGCGGCCCGGCGCATCAGGTGGGCGTCGAGAGCCCGCTCGGCCGATTGGGCGCGCACGTGCACCCGCTCGACCCGGTGGGCCGTCCAGCCGAGGTAAGCCCCGAGCAGCACGACGGCCGCAACGAGACCCACCACCCAATACATGGCGGGAATGGTAATGCCCCGGTGCCCGTGAATGTCATGTGCCGGAGCGTGGTTCCGCCCACCCGTCGTCCATGACCCGGCCGTCGGTCGCCTCGATCGCCGTCCCGTACACCTCGAGGACCCGCCGCGCGACGCCGGGCCAGTCGAAGTCCTCGACAGCCTCGACCGCCGCCGCGGAGAGCTCAGAGCGGCGGCCGGGATCGTCGAGCAGCCTGTCCAGCAGCACGCACAGCGCCTGGGCGTCCCCGGTCGGGAAGAGTGCCCCGGCCCGGCCGCCGTCGAGCACCCGGCGGAACGCGTCGAGGTCGCTGGCCGCGATCGCCGTACCGGCGGCCATCGCCTCGGTGAGGATCATGCCGAAGCTCTCACCGCCCGTGTTCGGCGCCACATAGACGTCGACACTGCGCAGCATGCGAGCTTTGTCGGTCTCGGTGACCAACCCGAGGAAGGTCACCCGGTCATGCAGGTCGGGGGGAATCTCCTCGTACAGCTCGGCCGGATCTCCCGGCCCGGCGACCAGCAGCCGCAGCCCGGGCCGCCGACGGGCCAACGGGACAAAAGCCCCGAGCAGGACGTCGAAGCCCTTTCGCGGCTCGGTGAACCGCCCCAGGAATCCCAGCGTGCCGCCGTCTCCCGGCCACCCGTCGAGGGGCACGGCCGTCGCGAACTTGGCCACCGCCACCCCGTTGGGGATCTCCACCGCTCCCCCGCCGAGGTGCTCCACCTGCACCTTGCGGGCGAGCTCACTGACCGCGATCCGCGCCGTGATCTTCTCGACGACCAACTGCAGCATGCCCTGGGCCACGGAGAGCACCCGCGACCGCGTCATCGCCGTGTGGAACGTGGCCACCACCGGCCCGCGCGCCGAGAGAACCGCCAGCAACGACAGGCTCAGCGTCATCGGCTCGTGCACGTGCAGCACGTCGAACTGCCCGGCCTTCAGCCAGCGCCGCACCCGCGCCGTCGACACCGGGCCGAACGCGATCCGCGCCACCGACCCGTTGTAGGGCAGCGGCACGGCGCGGCCGGCCGGGACGACGTACGACGGCAGCTCTGAATCCTCGTCCGCCGGAGCCAGCACACTGACGTCGTGTCCGAGGCCGATCAGCGCCTCGGACAGGTCCATGATGTGGTTCTGCACGCCGCCGGGCACGTCGAACGAGTAGGGCGAGACGATCCCGATCCGCATGCGGCACTCCCCTACAGCCACAGTTTCTGCAGCATGTGCCAGTCCTGCGGATGGTCCGCGATGCCCTGGGCGAACGCGTCGGCGAGCAGTTGGGTGGTCGCCTTGACCCGCACGTCGAGCGCGCCCTCGGTCGCCGGCGTGATGCGGCGCAGCACCGCCCAGGTCTTGGTCGGCGTGAAGGACAGGTCGACGGCGATCAGCGGCGCACCGGTACGGATGGCCAGGATCGCCGGCCCGGCCGGCATGCGGGTGCGCCCCCCGAAGAAGGAGACTTCGACCCCGCCGCGGGACAGGTCGCGGTCACCGAGCAGGGCCACCACGATGCCCTGCTGGAGCCGCTCGGCGAGGACGTCGAGCGGCGGGCGCCGACCGCCGGTGAGCGGGAGCACCTCCATGCCGAGCTTCTCGCGATAGGCCACGAACTGCTCGAACACGCCCTCGGGCTTGAGCCGCTCGGCGACCGTGACCATCGGCCAGCCGTGCGAGACCACCCAGGCGGCGGCCGCGTCCCAGTTGCCCACGTGCGGGAGCGCGAGCACGACCCCGCGCCCGTCGGCGATCAGCGACTTGAGCTCGGCGAAGTTTTCGTCGGACATGCCGAGGCCGGCCAGCAGCTGCTGCCGGGACTGCGTGGGGAGCCGAAAAGCCTCGAGCCAGTAGCGGGCGTACGACCGGAGCCCGGCACGCACCAGCAAGTCGGGCATGTCGGGCACGATCTGCTGCAGATTGCGGCGCAGGCGCTGGGTGCCTGGGCCGTTGGCGGCGTACGCCCGGTCGGCCGCGGCCATGAACAAGCGCCGCGCGACGGACAACGGCAGCACGCGCACCAGCCGCCACCCGGCCGCGTAGCCGAACTCGATCAAACGGTCCTTCACGCAGCCGGTTCCTTCGAGTCGTCCGCAGCGCCGCCGCCCGCAGCGCCGCTCCCAGCAGTGCCGCTCCCAGCAGCGCCGCCCGCAGTGCCGCCCCCAGCAGTGCCGCTCCCGGCAGCGCCGGCCGCAGTGCCGCCCGGCAGCGGCTTCGGCTCGGTGCGGTACGCGTGGATCAGCCGCTGGAAAATGGTGATGATCGAGAGCACGGCCAGCACCCAGAGCGCGGCCGGCAGCCCCCACTCGAGCCCGGCGCTGCCCAGCAGCCCGCCGATACCAACGATGATCAGCCGTTCGAGGCGCTCGGCGATGCCCACGTCGGCGTTGAGCCCGAGACTCTGGGCCCGCGCCTTCACGTACGAGACGATCTGGCCCGCGGCGAGGCTGATCAACGCGGCGATCGTCCCGCCGTACGGATTGCCCTCGCCGGCCAGGTAGAAGACGACCGCACCGAAGACCGCCGCGTCGGCGATGCGGTCCATCGACGAGTCGAGCAGGGCGCCGAACTTGCTGCCGCCGCCTCGCATGCGGGCCATTGTGCCGTCGAGCGCGTCGGTCAGCGCGCAGGCCGTGACGACGACGGTCGCCCAGAACAGGTGACCTCTCGCGCCGAAGTAGGAGCCGATCAGCACGCCGACGGTGCCGACGACGGTGACGGCGTTCGGCGTGACGCCGATGCGCAGCAGGAAGCGGGCGACCGGGTTGACGCCGTAGGCGGCAACGGCGCGCGCGGAAACTTGGACGATCTTTGCCATGGCCGTCCCACCATATCGGCGCGACCCAGGTCAGCGTGCCCCGGCAAGACACCGTGGCCGTATCGTCGGTGTCTGCGACGTTTGCCGACTACAAAGGGTTGCCTCCGGGACAGCGCCGGGTGTGGGATTTCAAGAGCAGCGTCGTCAACAGTCTCGAAACGGACAGGAGCGGCCGACATGGCCCAGAAGACCTCGGAGAAGGGGCTCAACGGCGTGCCGGCGCCGGTGGTGACAGAGCCCGGCAGAGTACGCAACGTGGTGCTGGTGGGACACTCCGGTGCGGGCAAGACCACGCTGGTCGAGGCCCTGCTGGCGGCGACCGGGACGATCCCCCGGGCCGGTTCGGTGACCGACGGCACCACGGTGTCGGACCACGACCCGGCCGCGATCCGGCAGCAGCGCTCGGTCGCGCTGGCCTGTGCGCCCCTGGTCCACCAGGATGTCAAGATCAATCTGCTGGACACTCCCGGCTTCGCCGACTTCGTCGGGGAACTGCGGGCCGGCCTGCGGGCCGCCGACGCCGCGCTCTTCGTGGTCTCGGCCGTCGACGGCGTCGACGACGCCACCGCCGCGCTCTGGGATGAGTGCGGTGCGGTCGGCATGCCCCGCGCCGTGGCGATCACCCGGCTCGACCATCCCCGCGCCGACTACGAGGAGACCCTGGCCGACTGCCAGGAGGCGTTCGGCGAGAACGTCATGCCGATCTACCAGCCGATGCTCGGCGACGACGAGTCGGTGGCCGGCTTGATCGGCCTGGTCACGCTGCGGGTGCTCGACTACTCCGAGGGCTATCCGCCGCGCGTCGGCGAGGCCGAGCCGGAACACCTGAACCCGATCGCCGACGACCGCAACGCGCTCATCGAGGGGATCATCGCCGAGAGCGAGGACGAGTCCCTGATGGACCGCTACCTCGCCGGCGAGCTGATCAGCACCGACACGCTGCTGCCCGACCTGGAGAAGGCAGTCGCCCGGGGCCACTTCCACCCGGTGATCCCGGTCTGCTCGGGCACCGGTGTCGGGCTCGACGCGCTGCTCGACGGCCTGGTCGCCGGCGCCCCGTCGCCGCTCGAGCACGACCTGCCCGTGGTCACCGGCGTCGACGGTTCGGCCCGCCCGCCGCTGCACTGCGACCCCGACGGGCCGCTGGTCGCCGAGGTGGTCAAGACCACGATCGACCGGCACGTGGGCCGGGTCTCCCTGGTGCGGGTCTTCTCCGGCACCCTGCGCCCCGAGCAGGTCCTGCACGTCTCGGGGCACGGCCTGTCCGAACGCGGCCACCCCGACCACGACGCCGACGAGCGGGTCGCGCACGTCTACGCCCCGCTCGGCGCCCAGCTGCGCGAGGTTCCGTACGCGATCGCCGGTGACATCTGCGCGATCACCAAATCGGGCAGCGCCGAGACCGGGGACACGCTGAGCGCCAAGGACCATCCGTTGCTGATGGAGCCGTGGGCGATGCCCGAGCCGCTGCTGCCGATCGCGGTGGTCGCCAAGACCCGCTCCGACGAGGACGCCCTGGCGAAAAACCTCGCCCGCCTGGTCGCCGGCGACCCGACGATGCGCCTGGAACGCAACATCGAGACCCATCAGCTGGTGCTCTGGTGCATGGGCGAGTCGCACGCCGACGTGGTGCTGGACCGGCTCCGGT
>DASRYP010000697.1:0-3087 GCA_035687165.1 Actinoplanes sp.
GCAGCGGGCTGGGCGGGATCAGGCGGTGACGTTGTTGGCGGGTGTGGGCCGGTTGTGGTCGCGGGGTGTGCCGGTGGACTGGCGAGCGGTCATCGGACCGGCGTCCATCGTGGACCTGCCGACCTACGCGTTCCAACACGAGCACTACTGGCTCGCCTCGGAGAGCCCTTCGGCCGACCTCACCTATGCCGTCGAGTGGGAGCGCCTGGCCGACGAGCCCGCCGCGAGCGTGGTCGGCCGCTGGTTGCTGGTCGCGCCGGCCGGATTCGAGGAGCACGACCTGGTACGCGCCTGCGCCGAGACGCTGGACGCCGACCTGCTCGTGCTGAGCGTCGCCGACGACCGCGAGTCGATCGCCGCCCGGCTCCGTGAGGTACCCCCACCGGACGGGGTGTTCTCGCTACTCGTCCTCGACACCACGCTGCACCTTGACCACCCCGGCCTCGCCGTCGGCGGAACCCTGGCCCTGCTGCTCGTCCAGGCGCTTGGCGACGTCGGCCTGGACGCGCCGCTCTGGTTCGGCACACGCGGCGCGGTAGCGGTGGGCGCCGAGCCCTTCGACGCGGTCGAACACTGCGGGGTCTGGGCCCTCGGCCGGGTCGCCGCCCTGGAACACCCCGAGCGCTGGGGCGGTCTGGTCGACCTGCCGGCCGACTTCGACGACGACGCCCGCCGCGAGCTCGCTGTCACTCTACGCGGCGCCGAGGACCAGGTGGCGATCCGGGTCGGCGGACGCTACGGCCGCCGCCTCGCCCGGGCCGCCCCCTCGCCCGGCCCGGCCGGGGCCTGGCGTCCCCGGGGCACCGCGCTGATCACCGGCGGCACCGGCGGGCTCGGCGCCCACACGGCCCGCTGGCTCGCCCGGGCCGGCACCGAGCACCTGCTGTTGCTGAGCCGCTCGGGCCCCGCCGCCGACGGCGCGGACGAGCTGCTGGCCGAGCTGACCGCGCTCGGCGCCCGGGCCGAGGCCGTCGCCTGCGACGTCACCGACCACGCCGCGCTGGACCGGGTTATCCGCGAGGCGCGGGAGGGCGGCGCCGAATTCCGGACAGTCGTGCATGCCGCCGGGCTCGGGCGGCGGGTGCCGATCGCCGAGCTGGACCCGGCCGAGCTGGCCGCGGTCACCGCCGCCAAGGTGATCGGCGCGGTACTGCTCGACCAGCTCTTCGACGACGACGAGCTCGACGCGTTCGTTCTGTTCTCCTCGATCGCCGGGGTCTGGGGCAGTGGTCACCAGGCGGCGTACGCGGCCGGGAACGCCTTCCTGGACGGGATCGCCACGCTGCGCCGCGCCGCCGGGGTGCACGCCGTCTCCATCTCCTGGGGACCGTGGGCCGCCCGTGGCATGGGCGACGACCAGCACCTCGCAGACTTCCTGAAGCGCCGGGGCCTGCGGGCGCTGTCGCCCGAGACCGCGCTGCGGGCGATGCGCGAGGCGGTCGAGGGCAGTCGGGCCGAGGTCGTCGTCGCCGGCGTCGACTGGGCGCACTTCCTGCCCGCTTTCACCTCGGCCCGGCCGTCGCCCCTGCTCGCCGGGCTCGCCCCGGCGGTCCCGGCGGCGCCCGTCCGGCCGGACCGCGACGCCGCCGCCGACCTGCGGGCCGCGGCCGGACCGGAGCGGACGCAGCGGTTGCACACGCTGGTGCGCGACGAGGTGGCGACCGCGCTCGGCCACGGCACCGGGGCCGCGATCGACCTCGACACACCCTTCTCCGAGCTGGGCATGGACTCGCTCGCCGCCATCGACCTGCGCAACGCGCTCAACGCGCGAACCGGCCTCACGCTGCCGGTGTCCGCCGTTTTCGACCAGCCGTCGGTGCAGGCCCTGGCCGGCCATGTCGACCGGCTGCTCGACGGTGACGGCGGCACAGACGAGGAGACCGAGATCCGTCTCCTGCTGGCCGGAATCCCGGTCGCCCGGCTCCGCGAGACCGGCCTGCTCGACCAGCTCCGCGCGGTCGCCTACGGCACCTACGGCACCCCGGTGACCGACGCCGTCGACGACATGGATCTCGACGAATTGGTACGCGCCGCACTTGGTGACGACGCCGGTTAGCCGCTCGCACGCCCCGATCAGCACGCCCCGCGCCTCGAGGGAGTAACCGATCATGTCTGAGGACCGAGTAACCGCTGCCCTGCGCGCCGCCCTGAAGGAGACCGAGCGGCTACGCCGCGAGCTCGACGGCGTCACCGCGGCCCGGGCCGAACCGCTCGCCATTGTCGGCATGAGCTGCCGCTACCCGGGCGGCGTCAACACCCCCGAGCAGCTGTGGGAGCTGGTCGACGAGGGCCGCGACGCGATCTCGCCGTTCCCCCGGGATCGCGGCTGGCCCCTCGACATCTACCACCCGGACGGCGGTCCCGGACTCTCCTCCGTTGGTAAAGGGGGTTTCCTGCACGACGCGGCCCAGTTCGACGCGGCGCTGTTCGGCATCTCGCCCCGCGAGGCGCTCGCCATGGACCCGCAGCAGCGGCTGCTGCTCGAAACCGCCTGGGAGGCCCTCGAGCGCGCCGGGATCGACCCCCGATCCGTACGGGGAACCCGGTTCGGAGTCTTCGTCGGCGCCGCACACCAGGACTACGCGGGTGACCCGGCCCGGGCGCCGGAGGAGGTCGACGGCTACGTCCTGACCGGCACCGGCAGCAGCATGGCTTCCGGCCGGATCGCCTACGTGCTCGGGCTCGAGGGCCCGGCCCTCACCATCGACACGGCCTGCTCGTCGTCGCTGGTCGCCCTGCACCTGGCCGCCCGCTCGCTGCGCTCGGGCGAGTGCACGGCCGCCCTGGTCGCGGGCGTGTCGGTGATGGCCTCGCCGGTGCCGTTCGTCGAGTTCTCCCGGCAGCGGGCGCTCGCCGCGGATGCGCGCTGCAAGCCGTTCGCGGCCGCCGCCGACGGGACGATCTGGGCCGAAGGCGTCGGCGCGCTGATCGTCGAGCGCCTCTCCGACGCCCGGCGGCTCGGTCATCGGGTGCTCGCGGTGGTTCGTGGTAGCGCGGTGAACTCGGATGGGGCTTCGAATGGGTTGACCGCGCCGAATGGGCTGGCGCAGCAGCGGGTGATTCGGGCGGCGCTGGCTGACGCGGGGT
>DASRYP010000698.1:0-4668 GCA_035687165.1 Actinoplanes sp.
GTAGACGCTGGACGGGCCGCCGGAGAGAACGATCGCGACGGGGTTCTTCGCGAGCATCTCGGCGACGGGCATCGAGTGCGGGACGATCTCGGAATAGACCCGCGCCTCACGCACACGGCGGGCGATCAGCTGGGCGTACTGTGCGCCGAAGTCGACGACGAGAACCGGGCGGGGTGTACTCACCCGCCAAGTTTACCGGTAGCGACCCGCACGTTTCCGGCCCGGTCATAGGCGCGGACCTGCACGCTGCGTGCTCTGGCGGGCACGGCGAAGCGGCGCGTGGCCCCGGCGTGCCGTGCGGTCACCCGGCCGTTCACGACCAGTTCGAGACGGGCCACGCCGGACGGGTCGGTGGCCCGAGCAGTCATGGTGCGACCGGCCTTCGCGAGCCGTACGACCGGGCCGGCGTTGTCGGCGCGCACGGTGCGGCGCACCACGGTGCGGTTGCCGTGGCGGTCGTAGGCGCGCAGCTCCAACGCGACGGTCGCGCTGATCGGGGCGGACTGCCAGGTGAACGAGTACGGCGCGGTGGTGTCGGTGCCGATCAGCCGGCCACCGGCGTACAGCTGCACCCGGGAGACGCCGTGCTGGTCGGAGGCGGCGGCCGTGATGGTCACCCGGCCGCGCACGACGGCGCGGACGGCTCCGAAGGCCGCGGACGGGCGCAGCACGTCGCCGTCGTAGGGCAGCGACCGCAGCGCGGCGGCCACGTCGATGCGGCCCGACGGAATTGCCCGGGAGGCGAGCAGGGCGGAGCGGACCGCGGCACCGGAGGGCGCCGGGTCGGTCGAGGCGAGCAGGCCCGCCGCACCGGCGACGAACGGGGTCGCCGACGAGGTGCCGCAGTACTGCCCGACGGTGCCGGACGGCCCCTGCGCCGGGTTGCAGCCGGGGGCGGTGACGTCAACCCAGCCGCCGTAGTTGGACCAGGCGTAGCGAGTCCCGGTCGGGGTGACGCCGCCGACCGCGAGGACCGACGGGAACGCCGCCGGGAAGTGCGGAGCCGTGACCCCCCGGTTTCCGGCCGCGGCGACGACGAGGGCGCCCTTTCCTTCGGCGTACGCCACGGCGTCGCGCAGCATCGCGCTGTCCTCCGATCCGCCCAGCGACAGGCTGATGACCGACGCGCCCCGGTCCGCGGCGTAACGCAGGCCCAGGGCAATGTCGGTGTAGCTGCCGCCGCCCTTGGCGTTGAGCACCTTGACCGGCAGGATCCGGCAGAACCAGCAGACGCCGGCGATCCCGGTGCGGTTGTCGGCGGACGCGGCGATCACGGTCGCGGCCATCGTGCCGTGCCCGTTGTCGTCGGCCGCGTCGTTGTCGTGGTTGGCGAAGTCGCGCCCGGGGAGCAGGCGTCCGGCCAGGTCGGGCAGCGGACTCACGCCGGTGTCGAGCACCGCCACGATCACCCGGGACGAGCCGCGGGTGGTCGACCAGGCCTCGTCGACGCGGGTCTGCGCGATGCCCCACTGACCGCTGAGGCCGGGGTCGTTGGGCCGGACCGGGGCGGCCTGGGCCGGCGCCGCCACCATCATCGAGGCGCCCACGATCAGACCAGCGACCAACTTCCGCATGAGACCTCGCAAAGATGAAGGAGCCGGCCACGATGGCCGGCTCCTTCACGTTCGGTCCGTCGCCCGAGCGCCCAGGTTGTTCCCTGGTGCGATCAGGGTGCTCAGCGGGTGTAGCTGAACTTCGTCGACAGGCGCGAGTTGCCGGCCTTGTCGTAGCCACGCACCTGCACCGTGAAGCTCTTCGGCGCGGCGGTGGCGGCGAAGACGAACGGCGTGGTGGAGGTGTGCGTCTGCGCCACCTTGCCGTTGAGGAGCAGCTGGTACTTGCTCATGCCGTACTGGTCGGAGCCGGTGTACTTGATCGTCACCTGGCCCTTGACCTTCGACTTGTTCTTCGGCGCCGAGGTGATCTTCGTAGCCGGCAGCGTGTTGTCGATCGTCAGGGTGTTGGTGATGATCTTGTAGTTTCCGGCCTTGTCGAAGATCCGCAGCTCGACCTTCGTCGCGCCCTTGAAGCTGCTGAAGTTGTAGCTGATGCCGAACGGGGCGTTGCGGCTGGCGGCCCGGAAGGTCCCGTTCACCCAGAGGCTCGTCGCCTTGATGCCCGAGCGGTCGTCCTTGAGGTTCACCGGGCTGACCGCGAAGGTGCCCCGCTTGATCGAGCCGGTCGCCGGGGTGATGCCGGAGGCGGTCGGCGGCGTGCGGTCGGTCGGGACGTTCAGCGAGGCCGGGATGTCGATCAGGCCGTAGTTGACGCCGCCGTTGGTCAGCTTGCGCTTGGTCGCGGCGGTGTAGATCGAGCTCGCCAGCGACCAGCCGGTGTAGCTCGGGTTCTTCGCCTTCACCAGCGCGGCGGCACCGGAGACGATCGGGGCCGCGAAGGACGTGCCCTCGACCCCGGTGTTGTAGTTGCCGCTCCGGTCCATCGTCATGACCTTGCCGGGGGCGGCGACGTCGACCCATGCGGCCCCGGCTGCGTTGTAGGACGAGTACGACGACCGGGTGGCGGTGTCGGTGGTGCAGGCCGGGGTGGTCGCGTAACTCGGGCAGCGGTTGGTCGCCGCGACGGTGAGCACGTCGGGGTAGGCGGCCGGGAACTGCACCTTGGTATTGCCGGCGTTGCCCGCCGCGGCCACCACGAGCACGCTGTTCATGTTGGCGTAGGCCACCGCGTCGGCCAGCACTTTGCTCGAGTTGGAACCGCCGAGCGAGAGGTTGAGAATCTTGGCCCCGTGCTGGACGGCCCAGATGATGCCCTGCGCGACGTCGCTGTCGTAGCCGCTGCCCTTGGCGTCGAGCACCTTGACCGGCATGATCTTGCAGGTCCAGCAGACGCCGGCCATGCCCCTCGTGTTGTTGCCGCGGGCGGCGATCAGCGCGGCGACCGAGGTGCCGTGCCCACGGTCGTCGGCCGCGTTGCTGTCGTTGTTGACGAAGTCGTAACCGGCCACAGTGGCGCCGGCCAGGTCGCCGACGGCGGCGACGCCGGTGTCGATCACCGCGACCGTCACCGCGGACGGACCGCCGGTGGTGGTGGACCACGCCTGCGGGGCCCGCACCGTGTACATCTCGTTCTGCTTGCTGAAGGTCGGGTCGTTCGGCACCAGGTCGAACGCCTGGGTCCGCACATCCTGCTCGACGTAGGCCACGTTCGGGTCGCTGCGCAGGGCAGCCATCATCGACGCGCGGCGGCCGGGCGACACCGTCACGCGCGAGGCGCGGATCTCGGAGAGCGCGGTCTGCGCGGGCCCGGCGGCGGTCAGCCGGGCACCGGCGGCGGAGAGAGTGCGCGTGGCGGCGGTGCGGTCGGCGCCGGCCTTGTAGCCGATGACCAGCCGGACGGGCTGGTTCGTGGCAGTGAGCGCCGCCTTGTCGTCGGCGGCCAGAGCCCAAGTGGTCACGCTCGTCATCGCGACGACGACGGCGGTGGAGATAAGACCGACGGTGATCCGTCGCCTGTTGAGCTTCATAGAAGCGTGGGCCTCCCCCGTTGATTTGCGGCGGTCAGCGTAAAGGCCGATCGGGGGAAAGTAATGACCTGTTTCACATTGCGAGATCACGAGGCATTGAGCTGGCGATCATGGTCGCTTACTGTTCCGCCATGCGGAACAACAGGGTCGGTCTGGGAATCGCCGCGGGCGTCGTCCTCGTGCTTCTCGCCGGCGGCGGCATCGCTTGGGCCGTCCGCTCGGGGTCGGCGAAGCCGACGGCAGCGCCCGGCTCGGCGGCACCCGTTACACCCACGGCCGAGCCGACCACCCCGCCACCGCCGTCGCCCGGCGCCGACCTCACCGGGCCGCTCGACCTGCTGCTCATCGGCGTCGACACACGGGTCTCCATCCCGGGCTGGGAACCGCACGCCGACGCCATCATGCTGCTGCACGTCGAGCCGGGACTCGACAACGCGTACCTCTACTCACTCCCCCGCGACCTGCGGGTGAATATCCCGGGGCACGGCACTCACAAGGTCACCGAGGCGATGAGCCGGGGCTCGCGGGTCGCGGGCAGCAAGGTGCCGAACGTCCAGAAGGGCTACGACCTGCTGGCCAAGTCGCTCACCGCCTACACCGGTATCAAGGAGTTCCAGGCCGGGGCGATCCTCAACTTCGGCGGCCTCGACAAGCTGACCGACGAGCTCGGCGGCGTCGACCTGGTCATCGACCAACGGGTGAAATCGCGGCACCGTAAGCCGGACGGGTCGCTGCGCCCGCTCTCCGGTGGTGACTACCGCGGGCCGCAGGCCGTCTACGAGCCGGGCAAGCGGCATCTGGTGGGCTGGCAGGCGATCGATTACGCCCGGCAGCGGTACGGGCTGCCCGACGGCGACTACGACCGCCAGCGCCACCAGCGGCAGCTGGTCACGGCATTGCTCACCAAGGCCCGCGGCGAGGGGCTGGGCGACGACCCGGCGAAGCTGGACGGCCTGATCGACGCGCTGGGCAAGTCCTTCGTCTACCTGGGCGGGCGCAAACCGGTCGAGTACGCCTACGCCCTGCGCGACCTCTCCCCTGCCAAGATCACTCGGGTCAGCCTCCCGGGCAGCGGTGTCGGGCGCGGCGGCGGCTACCTGGGCGAGCAACTCACGGCTGAGGGCCGCGGCTTCGTCAAGGCCGTCACCCAGGGCAAGGCCGCGGCCTACCTCGCCGCCCACCCC
>DASRYP010000699.1:0-6475 GCA_035687165.1 Actinoplanes sp.
CTGCGTGGCCAGCGCCGGGGCGCCCAACGCGAGAGCTGCGGTGAGGCCGACGGCGGGCAGTCCGACGGCGGCGATCCGGCTAAGTGAACTCATGAGGAGTTTTCCCATTCCTGTTCCGGAGTTTTCAGGTCGGGAGGGAGCTTAGCGGCAATTGCCCGATTTACCCGGTAAGTACCCCCGGCGGGTCATGATCCCGGAAGACCATCGAAACGGCAGCTTCACCATATATGGGACAAAAGGTATCGTTTCTCCCCCGACTTTGCCCTCATCGGCGAAGAACCGGGACGTCGAGCCAGGTGCTCGCCCCGGAGTGCGGATAGACCGACATCAGCACGCCGGGCACGGCGATTCCGGGATCGCCGATGCTGAACGACACCCCGATCGCGGCCGGCGTGCCGAGACAGAAGCCAGGCCCTGGACAACGGCCAGGCCGGTAGGCGATGTGTCGCTCATGCCCTGATTCAACGAGGCTCGCGAGCGCTGAGGACGCACCGGCCGTGCGACGTACCTTTAAGGCATGGCAACGAACGAGACCACCCTGCCCACCACCGAGGAGGAGTGGCGTGTCCGCCTCTCCCCCGACGAGTTCCGGGTGCTGCGCCAGTCCGGCACCGAGGCGCCCTGGTCCGGCGAATATGTGGAGACCAAGACCGAGGGCACCTATGAGTGTCGCGCGTGCGGCGCCGCCCTCTACCCGAGCGACTACAAGTTCGACTCCCACTGCGGCTGGCCGTCCTTCGACGACGCCATCCCGGGCGCGGTGAAAGAGATCAACGACTTCTCGCACGGCATGGCCCGCACGGAGATCCGCTGCGCCCGCTGCGACTCCCACCTGGGTCACGTCTTCCGGGGCGAGCACATGACCCCCAAGAACGCCCGACACTGCGTCAACAGCCTGTCGATCAAGCTGGACCCCAAGGACGCCTGATCACCCGGCCGCACCGGCAGACTGATCTCTGGTCTTTCGAGCGCGCTGATCTTTGCTCTTTCGAGCGCGACCACTCACGCACGTCGCCGTGGCGGGGTGAGCGTTCTGGGCGTGCCAGCGCCCTGCTCGCCGCGCCGCGGCCCTCGGCGTGAGCAGCGGTCCGAACGCCCCACCCCGCTACGACCGGCTGCCCTTGATCCTGCGGTTGGCCTAGGGTCTTCGTATGCCGAAAGCCGCAGCGGAAGAGATCGAGATCGCCGGCCATCAGGTGCGGCTGACCAGCCCAGACAAGGTGATGTTCCCTTCGCGGGGCTACACCAAGCGGGACGTTTTCGACTATTATCTGTCGGTCGGCGACGGCATCATGCGCGCGCTGCGCGATCGGCCGACGACGCTGCAACGCTTCCCCGACGGCGTCGAGGGCGAGGCGTTCTACCAGAAGCGCATCCCGACTCGCGGCGTCCCCGACTGGATCCGGACAGCGACGATCAAGTTCCCCAGCATGCGTACGGCGGACGAGCTGTGCCCCGCCGACCTGGCCCACGTGTCCTGGGCCGCCCAGATGGGCACCGTGGTCTTCCACCCGTGGCCGGTGCGCGGCGACGCCCCCGACAACCCCGACGAGCTACGCATCGACCTCGACCCGCAGCCCGGCAACTCGTTCGCCGACGTGGCCGGCACCGCCGAGGTGCTGCACGAGGTGCTCGACGACCTGGGCTGGATCGGTTTCCCCAAGACGTCCGGCGGTCGCGGCGCCCACGTCTACGTCCGGATCGAGCCGCGGTGGTCCTTCGTCGAGGTGCGCCGGGCCGCGATCGCCCTGGCCCGCGAGGCGGAGCGGCGGCGCCCCGAGCTGATCACGACGGCCTGGTGGAAGGAGGAGCGCGGCGAGAAGCGTGTCTTCCTCGACTTCAACCAGATGGCCCGCGACCGCACGATCACCTGCGCTTACTCGCTGCGCGCCAACGCCCGGGCCACCGCCTCGGCCCCCGTCACCTGGGCCGAACTGCCCGACGTCGAGCCCGACGACTTCGACCTGCGCACACTCCCGAAGCGCTTCGCCGAGCGGGGCGACCCGCACGCCACCATCGACGACGTGGCCCACGACCTGACCCCGCTGCTCGAGTGGGTCGACCGCGACGAGAAGGCCGGCCACGGGGACATGCCCTACCCGCCCGACCACCCGAAGATGCCGGGCGAGCCCAAGCGCGTCCAGCCGTCGAAAGACCGCGACCGCAAGAAGGGCTAGCCGAGGTCGATCTTCAGACCTTTGGAGGAGTCGACGATCAGCCGATCCGGAATTCTCTCCCGGCAGTCTAGATTCTGTCCGCTCGACCCTGCGCCGAGCGCCCCGATCTGGGCACGATGACGCCATGAACGTGCTGTTCGAGCCGGTGCGCCGGGTTTATCGCGGGATCGTCTGGCTGGCGAACTCGCCGGGCACGCTGATTTTGTCGTACGCCATTCTGATCGTGGTCTGTGGCGTGCTCTACCACTTCTTCGAAGGGACCGTCACGATCGGCGACTCGATCTGGTGGGCCGTCGTAACCGCGTCGACCGTCGGTTACGGCGACATCTCGCCCAAATCGTGGGAAGCGCGGATCATCGCCGGTCTGCTCATCTCGATCATGGTGCTGCTGGTGATCCCGTTGATCACGGCTCACTTCGCCAGCAAGCTGATCGTCGACACGGACGCCTTCCGCCACGAGGAGCAGGAGGAACTCAAGAACAACCTGCGCCGGGTACGCCTGATCCTCGAAGCCCTGGCCGAGCGGGAGGGCCTCACTTCGCCGGACAGCGCAGCCCCTCCTGCGGCACCTTCAGATCGATAAGATAGCCGTCGACCGCCCGCACGATGCAGGAGGTGCTCGGGTAGGCCGTGTGGCCCTCGCCCTCCCAGGTCAGCACGTGCCCGACGCCCAGCATCGAGGCGAGGTCGGCGGTGTTCTCGTAGGGCGTCGCCGGGTCGCCGGTCGTGCCGACCACCACGATCGGCGGTGCGTTCTTCGCCGCGCCCGTCGGGTAGGGGTCGCGGGCGCCGGGCCAGGTGGCGCACGACAGCAGGCCGACCGCGAGCGCACCCCCGAACAGCGGGTATTTCTTGCGCCACTCGCCCTGCAGTCGGCGCACCTCGGCGATCGACGGCATGTCTTTGTTGTCGGCGCAGTTCACCGCCCGGTAGGCGTCGAAGAGGTTGCTGTAGGTGCCGTCGGCCTTGCGCTGGGCGTATTGGTCGGCGAGCGCGAGGATCGCCTTGGCATTGCCCTGCTTGAGCTCGGCCATCGCCGTGGCCAGCTTGGCCCAGTCCGACTCCGAGTAGAGCGACGCGACCACGCCCGTGAAGATCCAGCCCGGGGTCGCCTTGCGGCCGTCGCCGCCGACCACCGGCTTGGTGGCCGCGGCGGTCAGCGCGTCGGTCACCGCCTTGCGCGCGTCGGGGGCGATCGGGCACTTGGCGGCGGTCTGCTTGCACCAGTTGGTGAAGTTGGTGAACGCCCGCTCGAAGCCCTTGGCCTGTGTCTCGGAGCCGTCGATCAGGTTCTGCTTCGGGTCGACCGCGCCGTCGAGCACCATCGCCCGCACCTTTTGCGGGAAGAGCTGGGCGTAGGTCGCGCCGAGCAGCGTGCCGTAGGAGAAGCC
The DNA here is from genome assembly GCA_035687165.1 of Actinoplanes sp. GTDB lineage: Bacteria > Actinomycetota > Actinomycetes > Mycobacteriales > Micromonosporaceae > Actinoplanes. The sequence continues at coordinate 3,569 of DASRYP010000699.1, forward strand.
CAGGTAGCTCAATTTCTCGTCGCCGACGGCCTGGCGCAGCGAGTCGACGTCGCGGGCGGTCTGCTCGGTCGAGAAGTGCGGGAGCTGGGCGCCGTATTTCGCCTCGCAGGCGCCGGCGATCTTCTTGTTGAGCGCGACGAGCTGGTTGAACTCGGCCAGCCCGGTCGGGTCGGGCGGGGCGGCGTTGGTCTCGTCCTGGTCGGCGGGGCTGATGCATTCCACCGGGTCGGAAAGGCCGACGCCGCGCGGATCGAAGCCGATGATGTCGAACTTGTTGGTGATCTCGGTGGGCAGGCCGCCGAACGCCTCGCCGAAGGACAGGTAGACCGCGAACTCGATGCCCGAGCCGCCGGGGCCGCCCGGGTTGAGCAGCAGCGAGCCGATGCGGCCCTGCTGCTTCGACGACCGGATGCGAATCATGGCGACCGAGTAGGTCTCGCCGTTGCCCTTGTTGTTCCAGTCGCGCGGCACGTCGACCTTGGCGCAGTCGTAGGTCATGCCGGGCGCGGTGCGGCCGACGAGCCCCCGCGGGACGTCGGGGCACGAGCGCCAGTCGGCCGTGCCGCTCGCGGCGGGCCCGCTCGACCCGGTGGCGGACGGCGTCGCACTGGAGCCGTTCGGCGCGAACGTGGGGACCGTGCAGCCGGCGACGACGACCATGATCGCGGCGAGAACGGCGATCACCGAACGGGAGCGACGCTGCACAATGCTGACCTTTCGACGGCGGACTGCTCCCACGAAGGCTAGCCGGTCGGTCCGACAACTCGTCGGTCAGCGGCTGGTCAGCACCTCGGCCAAAGTGAACCGGACCGGCCGCTCCAACCCGCCTGCACCCGTCGCCGATTCTTCAAGATCGACCCCGCTCAGCTTGGCCGCGTCGAGGTGACCACCAACGCAGAGGCCCGCCTCGTCGAAGGACGTGAAAAGCCTGACCCACCTCCGCCGCCGCGCCGAAGCAGATTCCCCACTGACTCGTCCCGATTCGCTGGACAACATCACCGGTTAACGAGAGACGATGCCCTCATGGACCTGCCCGTCATGCCTCCCGTCCTGCCGATGCTCGCCAAACCCGTCGGTGAGATCCCAACCCAGCAGTGCTATGAACCGAAGTGGGACGGATTCAGGGCGGTGATATTTAGGGATGGCGACGAGGTCGAGATCGGCAGCCGGAACATCAAGCCGATGACCCGGTACTTCCCGGAGGTCGTCGAGGCGGTGCTGGCCAACTTCCCGCCGCGCGCCGTCATCGACGGTGAGATCATCGTGGCCGACACCACCCGCAATACCCTCGACTTCGAAGCGCTGCAACAGCGCATCCACCCCGCGGCCAGCCGGGTGAAACTGCTGGCCGAGCAGACCCCGGCCAGCTTTGTCGCGTTCGACCTGCTCGCGCTCGGCGATGAGGACCTGACCGAGCGGCCCTTCATCGAACGCCGGGAGATGCTCGACCGGGCCCTGGCGAACGCGAAACCGCCGGTTCATACCACCCCGATCACCCGCGACGAGGACACCGCCCGGCGCTGGTTCGGCGAGTTCGAGGGCGCGGGTCTGGACGGGCTCATCGCCAAGGACCCCGAGCTGACCTACCAGCCCGATAAACGCGTCATGAGCAAGATCAAGCACAAGCGCACCGCTGACTGCGTGGTGGCCGGCTACCGCCTGCACAAGTCCGGCGACGACCGCATCGGGTCTCTTCTGCTCGGGCTCTACAACGACGACGGCACGCTTGTCTCGGTCGGCGTCATCGGCGCCTTCCCGATGGCCGTCCGGCAGGAACTCTTCGTCGAGCTGGCCCCCCTGGTCACCACGTTCGACGGGCACCCGTGGGACTGGGCCGCGCACGAGCAGGGCGAACGCACCCCGCGGCGCAACGAGCAGAGCCGCTGGAACGCGGGAAAGGACCTGTCATTCGTCCCGCTGCGCCCGGAACGGGTGGTCGAGGTCCGCTACGACTACATGGAGGGCGAACGGTTCCGCCACACCGCCCAGTTCGAACGCTGGCGGCCCGACCGCGAACCCCCGTCCTGCACCTATGCCCAACTCGAACGCCCAGTCCGCTTCAACCTCGCCGACGTCCTCACCAGCAACTGACAGTTGGCAGGTGAGTACTGGTTCGGACGCAGGAGGTCTGGGCGCGAGCCGGCCGCGAGTCGATGAGGCTTACGGTGCGCACCGCTGCCGACGACAGGAAAATGTTGTGAGCACTGCTACCGGGATTGAGATCGACTGGGCTGAATCAGCTTGGCGCCGTCGAATCCTGAAGGTCCGGCCTCTCACCGGTGGCTGGACGTCGACCATGCTGCTACCTACCTGGCTATGCTGCACGGCGTTGAAGCCGCCGCCAGGTTCACCCACGCATACCGTCGCCGAGCCGATGACCGCCACAGCGACGAACAGTTCCGCTATTGGAACGTCATGGACATCGTCGGCTATCTGCCGGACCCGGTGAAGGTCGTCCAACCATGGCGCGATGCCGGGCGGAACATCAGCGATGAGCTCGCTCGAAACCGACTCGAACAGCGGCTCGAGCACGTCCTTCGGGCCCTCTGACGACCCGAGCTGCTCTACGTTCACCGCCTGGCTACCCGAGGCCCTTGGACCCCTGCCCAGGCGGCTTCATCGCCCCGGTCTGCCGCTTCGGCCCGTTCCCGGGTGGCCCCAGGCCGTCGATTCACTGGTCGTTTCTGGAGCAACGGTGTAATCATGTAATCAAGCTTTCGTGGGAGGGCTTCTGGGAGGTACGCCATGCGATTCCGAAACGCACCACCGACGGGCCGGGTCGAGCCGCCGAACGCCGACGACGCCGCCGCCTGGGTCACCGGGGCCGTCCCCGACGGGTGGTTCACCGAGCGGCCCGAGGTCGTCATCGACCGCGACGAGATCATCATCTGGGGCCGGGTGGCCGTG
>DASRYP010000700.1:0-6559 GCA_035687165.1 Actinoplanes sp.
CGACATGAACTGGCTGATCGAGCCGTCCGCGCTGACCGGCCTGCTCAAGCGGATCCACGACGACTACCCCGGCACGCCGCTGATGATCACCGAGAACGGCGCGGCCTACCCCGAGGTCCCGTCGGCCGACGGCGAGGTTCACGACACCCGGCGGGTCGACTATCTCGACGGTCATCTCCGAGCCTGCCATGATGCCCTGGCGGCCGGCGTCGATCTGCGTGGTTACTTCGTCTGGTCACTCATGGACAACTTCGAGTGGGCCGAGGGGTACCGCAAGCGGTTCGGGATCGTGCACGTCGACTACACGACCCAGCAGCGGACGCTGAAGGACAGCGCGAAGTGGTACCGGGAGGTGATCCGGCGCAACGGCATCGCCGCCGCCGGACCTGACGAGGGGTGAACTTTTGGGGACGCGGGAGCGGCCGACTCTGGAGGCAGTGGCGCGTCGCGCCGGGGTGTCCCGGGCGACCGTCTCCCGCGTCGTCAACGGCTCCACGTCGGTGGCCGCCGCCATCCGTGAGGCGGTCACGCGGGCCGTCGACGAGCTGGGCTACGTGCCCAACCAGGCGGCCCGCAGCCTGGTCACCCAGCGCACCGAGTCGGTCGCGCTGATCCTGCCCGAGACGGCCAACCGGGTCTTCTCGGACGACCTGTTCTTCCCGGCCATCATTCGCGGCGTCGGCGTCGAGCTCGAGGCGGCCGACAAGCAGCTGGTGCTGATGATGGCCGGTTCCGCCCGCAGCCACGGCCGCGTCGAGCGGTACGCGGTCGCCGGGCACGTGGACGGCGTCATGTTCGCCTCCATGCACGGCGCCGACCCGCTCCCCGGCACGCTGGTAAGCCTCGGCATCCCGGTGATCTGCAGCGGCCGCCCGATCGGCGCCCCCGACGTGCCCTATGTGGACGTGGACCACTTCGGTGGGGTCTGCACGGCCGTACGCCATCTGGTCGCCGCCGGTCGCCGCCGGATCGCCACGATCACCGGCCCGCAGGACATGGTGGCCGGCATCGACCGGCTCGCCGGTTACCGGGCCACGCTCGAGGCGGCCGGCCTGACCCCGCACGTGGCGGTCGGCGACTTCACCCGTGAGTCGGGCATCCACGCGATGCGTTCGCTGCTCGCCGAGGATCCGGCGCTGGACGCGGTCTTCGCCGCCTCGGACATGATGGCCCACGGCGCGCTGCTGGCTCTGAAAACCGCCGGCCGCCGGGTCCCGTCCGACGTCGCGGTGATCGGCTTCGACGACTTCGAGATCAGCCGCTACAGCGATCCCCCGCTCACCACCGTGCGTCAGCCGATCGCCGACATGGGCCGCACGATGGCCCGCCAGATGCTCGGCCTGATCAACGGCGAGGAGGCCCTGCCCGACGCGGTGGTGCTACCGACTGAGCTGGTGGTCCGCGACAGCGCCTGACGTCTTGCGGGCCAGCAGCGTGGCCCCCGCGATCGCGGCCGGCATCAGCAGGATCGCGCCCAGCGGGATCAGGAAGCAGCAGAAGACCGCGACGCCGAAGCCGAGCGCCAACGACCAGTTCGCGCGCAGGGCGGCCCGCCGGTGCCGCAGCCGATGCCCGCGCCGCTGGAACGGCACCCCGGTGAGCTCGACGGCGAGCAGCCACCCACCGACAGCGCCGCCGATCACCGGGACGACGGTCTGGCCCACCACCGGCAGGAAGCCGAGCGCGAAGAGCGGGATGCCGATCAGGACGGAGAGCCCGATCAGCCGAAGCGAGTCGCCCAGGCCGCGCCCGAGTGACGGCCAGAAGCCGACCTCGACCGCGCCGGTCACCCCGCCGAACTGATCCTCGACCAGCTCCGAGATGCGCTCGTAGAACGGGTCGCCGACAAGCAGCGTGACCGCCGTGAACGTGAGCACCCCGAGCAGCCCCGACACCCCGAGCAGCGCGATCCCGGCGAAGATCCGTACGGCGTCGCGCCCGCCTTCGGCCCAGTCATCGGCGAACCAGGTGACGCCGCGGGACAACTCCGGCAGATAGTCGATCAGGAAGAACAGGGCCGTGCCGTAGAGCAGCCCGGAGATCAGCGCCGGCAGCAGACCGAGTCCGAGCAGCTTGGGACTGCGCAGCACGATACCGAGCCCACGCCCGAGCAACCCGGCCCCGCCAAGGAACTGCCGAACAATGTTCACGATCCGGCAGCCTAATCGCAGCGGTGTGAATTCACCGACAAGCGGCGGACCGGAGTCCGAGACCCTCCTGACATCCGGCCGACGCGACGAGGTTCGACGAGGCGCGCCGCACTGTGGACTTGCCTAGGGCTGTCGAATCAGGTCGTCCGGGTTTCGTCGCGACTCCTCCGTGCTCGGGTCGGCCGAGGAGGAAAGCGGGAGCCGGCTGGGCCACTCAGTGACCTCGGTGGGCGTCGGGACCGGTGGGAGGGTCAGCGGTGGCAGCGGCGCTGACGAGGTGACCGCCGGACTGGGGGACGGGGTGGTCGGTGCCGTCGTCGTGGGGGTCGGGGACGAGGACGGCGCTGACGCGATCAACACCGGGTTCGCGGAGGACACCGACGCCGGGTGCGCGGGCCGGGCCGGATAGCGGGCGACGGCACCCGATTCGGTGTTCGGTGTCGTAGGGGCCGCGCCGAGTCCGCCCGCGCCGCCGGGAGCGCTCACTACGACGGGGCGCTCGGCCGAGACGCCGAGATTCCAGCCGACCGTCACGGCGAGCGGAAGCCCGAACGCGACTAATCCGAAAAAGATTGATTTGGAGGTAAGGAGCACGTTCTAGACAACGTACCCAGAGCCGAAAAAGGTTACGGGAGAACCGGCAGAACGGGCTTGATCAATGCTAGGTGCGGCCGGTACTGTCCGCAGGCTCCCTCTCTGTCGGGACGGGGAGGCACACCAACGGGGGACGAATGAAGGCTGTTTACCGTCGTGGCTTGCCCGTGCTCCTCACCGCGGCGCTGACCGCCGGTGCGGTTGGCGCCGGCACTCCGGCACTCGCTGCCGGCGATGCGCCGACCGGCACGTACAAGCTGGACAGCAACGCGATTTGGACCGGTCAGACGGTGACGCTCACGGAGAGCGCCCTGACCGATGACGACACCGAGGCCGCGACCGTCAGCCGCGTCATCACCTGGGGCGACGGCGCGACCCAAAGTGCGGAGGCCGGCTCGACGAGCTGGACGCACACCTACGCGACTGCCAGGACCAACACCGTGTCCGTGACGCTGAGCGACGGCACCGTGCAGGGTCCGGGCACCCTGGCGTCCGCCTCGGTCGCCGTCACGACGCCGCCGGGCACGCTGGGCTGGCAGAAGAACAGCGTCTATACCGGCACCGACGGCTCGGGCAGGCCGTACCTCACCGAGGCGGTCTTCGCGCCGACCGGCATGTCGACGAACGCCACCGAGGCGTGGACCGAGTGGGGCGACGGCGAGTACACGCTGCTCAAGGAGCAGGCGAGTTCGACGACGGTGCCGCACTACTTCGGTCCGGGCACCCACACGCCGCAGGTCCAGTTCGGGGACTCGCGCGGCAAAGCGAACCCGCGGCCCGCGACGCCGCTGAACGTCTCCATCGACTCGACCTCGCCGACGGTGGCGCTGCAATGGCCGGCCAGCCCGAACCGGGCCGCCGCCTGGCCGACGGTCCGCGGCACAGCCAAGGACTCGCAGGCCGGCATGGACTACGTCAGCCTGGTGCTCTTCAAGTGGAACAACGCCAGCGGCGACTACGTCTACAACTTCGGCACGAAGAAGTGGATCAAGTGGACCGGGCAGGACTTCGACCAGCTTCCCGCCTCGGTCGAGAACATCATCCCGGTGACCTCGACCGGCACCTGGACCTCGAAGCCGGTGGCCGGACTGGCCAAGGGCTGGCACTTCGAGATCTGGCCGATCGCGATCGACAAGGTCGGAAACTTCAGCAACCCGGAGTACTACGCCCCGGTCTGGCTCGCGAGCTGACCTGAGCGACGCACGGCCGAGGCCCTGTCCGGGAAAACCGGGCGGGGCCTCAGTCTTTGTCGTTCAGGAACGCGGAGATGCGATCCCGCAGCTCGCGCCGGTTGTTCCACAGCACGGCCGGACGGTCGTACACATGCAGCTCGGCCCCGGGCAGCAGCTCGGCCAGCCGTTCGGCCCAGGCGAGCGGGTGCACCTCGTCGCCCACGCAGCCGAGCACCAGCGCCCGCCCCGAGAACGCGCGCAGTGCCGACTCGTCGGCCACTGCGGGCTCGTGCCACAGGGTGGCCAACTCGGCGGCCAGCCCGTCGCGCTGCAGTTGTTCGACCCGCTGACGCAGGAAGCTCCAGCCGGTCGGCGTGTTGCGCACCGAGGTCGGTAGCTCCATCTCGACGGCGGCGGCGATCGCGGCCGCCTCGCCCGACTCGACCGCGGCCAGCAGCCGATCGACTCGCGTCTCGGCCGCCGCGGACCGGGTTCCGTCGAGCGGCGCGGGCAGATAGAGGACCACCCGCTCGAACCGGTCGGGCGTCTCGCTGAGCAGCCGGGCCAGCGCGCCCGCGCCCATGCTGACGCCGAGCGCCCGGGTCGCACCGGTCTTGTCGGCGACGCCCCGCAGGTCGGCGGCGAGGTCACCGAAGCTCCACGGTCCCACCGGCGCGTCCGAGCGGCCGTGGCCCCGGAAGTGGAAGAAGACGCGGCGGCCGACGACCCCGCTGCCCAGCGGCCGGGTGCCGGCGATGTCGCCGCCCAGTCCGTGGGCGAAGACTGTGACCGGGTCACCGACGCCGGTGCTCAACCCCTCCAGGCGTACGCCGGAAGGGGTGGAAAGGAACTCGGTCGGCGGCTCGGGCAAAGTCGGACGGCCCGAGCGCGGCCGGGTCGGGTCAGGACGCTGCAGGCGGGGACCGCCGTCGGGCGGCGGCGGGCCGAACCGCCTCACCAGAAGCCTTTGCCGTCCGACAGATCTTTCAGGCCGGGACGGACGTCGAGCAGATAGATGAGCGCTGCGGCGATGCCGATCAGGCTGAAGATGCCGACCGCGCCGCTGAGCAGCAGCGTCAGCACGATGCAGATCGCCAGGATCGCGGCCCACGCACCCTTGGGGAGGGTGCCGATGGCCTGAAACCCGTCGCCCCTCTGAGTGAGGCAGTGGATCAGCGCGATGGCCTGGATCACCAGCGAGAAGATGAGCACGAGCAGGTTGATATAGCCGACGGCGATGTCGTAGAAGATCGGCGCGGAGGAGGCCATGACGGGAATTCTATGCCGCGAGGCCCAGCGCATGCCGGGCCCCGCGGATCATGTCGTGCTGGTTCGTCACTTACCGGCGGGGCGCTTGCGCGGCTTCGGCGTCGTCTCAGCCTTCTTGGCCTCAATGGCGGCCGGCTCCTCGGCGGTTTCGATCTCGGCGGTTTCGATCTCGGCGGTCGCGATGTCGCTGGTCGCGATCTCGGTGGTCTCGATGTCGGCGTTCACCACGTCGGCCGCCTCGACCACACCGGTGCCGACGACGCGCTCGCCGCGGGCGACCAGCGCCGTGTACGCCGCGAGGGCCCGGTCCTGGGCGATCTGCGCGAACGAGGTGGCGACGCTGGCGGCGTTGCCCCGGAGCGCGACGAAGTCGGTGGTGGAGGCCTTGTCGCGCAGCTCGGTGGCCTTGGTGCCGGCCTGCTCGTTGTAGACGCGCAGGGAGGCGGCGGCGCGCTCGCTGAGCTCGTTGACCACGGCGGGCAGCTTGCGCAGCTGCTGGACGGCGAGGTCACCGGCGCCGGCGGCGGCATAGAGCGGGGCGGGGAAGCGGGTCTTGGTCTGCTCGGTCATTTCTGCTCCTCGGCTGTGGGAGTGGCGGTGGAAGTGGGCTCGGCGGACTCTTCGGCCGGCCGGTTACGCGCGTTCTCGTTTCGGAACGTCTCGTAAATCTGCGACAGCGACTGCTTCTGAGCGATCGTGAGCTCGGGATCGGCGGCGATCGCGGCCAGCACACCCAGCTGGCCCTCACTGTCCAGAAGGCCGGCCCGCAGGTACATCGCGGGCGTCGACACCCGCAGCGCGCTGGCGATCTGCTGCAGCACCTCGGCGCTGGGCTTACGCAGGCCACGCTCGATCTGGCTGAGGTAGGGATTGCTCACGCCCGCCTTGTCGGCGAGCTGGCGCAGCGAGATCTTGGCGGTCTGCCGGAGGTCGCGGATGAAACCGCCGACGTCCTCGGGCAGATCCTTGGGTGTGGCCATGCGTTCGACGGTAGCCCGGGGTGCTAGCTGTTGCAAGCAAAACGCTAACTCTAGCTAGCGTGAAACGAGTCACCGCACCGAGCGGACCTCGCCGACCGGCTCTCCCCCGCCGAGCACGAGTTCCTCGAGCACGAGCTCCTCGAGCACCGGCACCTCGACGCCGAGCCGTCGCAGCTCGTCCAGCAACACCGGCGTCCGCGCCCGCATCCCGCCGTCGTCGATCTTGATGGTGATCGCACCCCGGCCAGGCAGGGCCGCCGCGACCACGCCCTCGGCGCCACCCTTGGCGAGCAGGCCGGGCACCGCGCCCATCAGGACCGTGTCGGCTGCGCCGGTGCCGGCCACGAGCTCGGGATGGGCCCGCATCTCGTCGGCCACCCGGCGCTCCGGGGTG
>DASRYP010000701.1:0-3699 GCA_035687165.1 Actinoplanes sp.
CGCGGATTACCCGTTCCTGGGCCGGGCCGCTCGGCGCGGTCAGGCCGTTAGAGGCGCCGTCGGAGTTGACCGCGCTGCCCCGGATCAGGGCGAGCACGGGGTGGCCGAGGCGGCGGGCGGCGGAGAGCCGCTCCACCAGCACGACCGCGGCGCCTTCGCCCCAGCCGGTGCCGTCGGCGTCGGCCGAGAACGCCTTGCAGCGCCCGTCCGGGGCCAGGCCGCGCTGCCGGGAGAATTCCAGGAACGCGCCCGGGGTGGCCATCACGGTGGCGCCGCCGACCAGTGCCAGGCCGCACTCCCCGGCGCGCAGTGACCGGACGGCCAGGTGCAGGGCGACCAGCGACGCCGAACAGGCCGTGTCGACGGTGAGCGACGGGCCCTCCAAGCCCAGCAGGTAGGAGATCCGGCCGGAGGCTATGCTGGCCGCGTTGCCGGTGCCGAGGTGACCCTCGAAGTCCTCGGGCGAGCTCATCAACACGACCGGGTAGTCCTGGCCGTTGGTGCCGACGAAGACACCCGTACCGCTGCCGCGCACCGTGGCCGGGTCGATGCCGGCTCGCTCGAACGCCTCCCAGGCGGTCTCCAGCAGCAGCCGCTGCTGCGGGTCCATCGCGGTGGCCTCGCGCGGGCTGATCCCGAAGAACCCGGCGTCGAACTCGGTGGCGCCGTCGAGGAAGCCGCCCTCGGCGGCGTAGACGTGCCCGACCCGCTCCGGGTCGGGATCGACCAGGCCCGGGTCCCAGCCGCGATCGGCGGGCAGCGGGGTCAGGGCGTCGGTGCCGGTGGCCACCAGCTCCCACAGGTCCTCGGGACTGTGGACGCCGCCGGGGAACCGGCACCCGATGCCGACCACGGCGATCGGCTCGGTCTCGCGCTCGTTCACCTCACTCAGCCGCTTGTTGGCCCGCCGCAGGTCGGTGGTGGCCCGCTTGAGATAGTCGCGCAGCTTCTCCGTGTCCAGGTCGCTCATCGGCTGCCGAACTCCTCGTCCAGGAGCTCGAAGAGCTCGTCGTTGGTCGCATCGTCCAGGTCCAGGTCGTCGGCGGCCACCGGTTCCTCGTCCTCCTGCGTGCTCGGCCCGGACAGCTCGTCCAGCAGGTACGCGGCGAGCATGTCCGGGGTCGGGTGGTTGAAGACCAGCGCCGCAGGCAGGTCGAGCCCGGAGTCGGCGGCCAGCCGGTTACGCAGCTCGATCGCGCTCAGCGAGTCGAAGCCCAGGTCCCGGAACGCGCGGCCGGGGTCGATGTCGGCCGCCACACCGTGGCCGAGCACCGCGGCGACGTGGGCGCGGACGCCGTCCAGCACCACCCGCGGGCGGTCGGCCGGCGCCAGCTCGATCCAGCCCGGACCGCCGGCGGTCTCCGGCGTGGTCACGACGCCGGCCAGCAGGCTCGCCCGGTTGCCCGTCGCGTACGTCTTCCAGTCGACGTCCGCGACGACCAGTGCGCCGCCCGGCCCGGACAGCGCCCGGTGCAGCACCCCGACCGCCGCTCCGGGGTCCATCGGATGCACCCCGCCGCGCCGCATCCGGGCTGCGGCGTCCGGGTCGGCCGCCATGCCCTCGCCCGCCCAGGGGCCCCAGGCCACCGACAGTGCGGCCCGGCCCTCGCCCCGTCGCCGCCGGGCCAGCGCGTCGAGATAGGCGTTGGCTGCGGCGTAGTTGCCCTGCCCGGCGCTGCCGAGCGTGCCGGCCATCGACGAGAAGAGCACGAACGCGTCGAGGTCGCCGGCGAGCTCGGACAGGTGCCGCGCGGCGAGGGCCTTGGGGCGCCACACCCGCTCGAAGCGTTCCGCCGTCAGCGAGCCGAGCACCCCGTCGTCGAGCACGCCGGCGACGTGGAAGACGGCGTCCGGCCGGTGCCGGTCGAGCAGTTCGCGCACTTGTTCGCGGTCGGCGACGTCGGCGGCGACGACCTCGGTGGCGGTGCCGGCGGCGGTCAGTTCGGCCGCCAGTTCGGCCGCGCCCGGGGCGTCGGCGCCGCGCCGGCCGGTGAGCACGAGCCGCTCGGCGCCCTCCCGGGCCAGCCAGCGCGCCACGTGGGTGCCGAGCGCACCGGTGCCCCCGGTGACCAGGACGGTGCCGCGGGGGCGCCAGCTCGCGGCGGTGGCCACCGGAGCCGGCCGCAGCCGGGCCGCGAGCACCCGGCCGTCGCGGACGGTCACCTGGTCCTCCGTGCCGTCGGCGAGCGCGGCGGCGAGGGCGCGCAGGTCGGCCTCGGACGGGTCGGCGGGCAGGTCGGCGACGCCACCCCAGCCGCCGCGGCGTTCGGCGGCGACGGTGCGCCCAAGTCCGGCCAGGGCGGCCTGCTCGGGATCGCCGACGGCGTCGACGGTGACCAGCCACAGCGGCGCCGGGGCGCGGCCGGCCAGCCTGGCGGTCTCGGCCAGCAGCTCGGGCACCGCCGTGGTCAGGGCCAGCAGCGACAGCACCCCGTCGACCGGTCCCGCCGCCGTCTCGTGGGTCCGCAGGCCGGCCTCGTCCAGGGCCCGCAGGCAGCGGCGGACGGCCGGGTGGTCGCGGTCGCCGACGACCAGCCAGTCCCCGGCCGGAGCCGCGGCCGGGTCAGGCACGGCCACCAGCTGCACGCCGTAGGTCCACTCGGCGCTGTCCGGTGCCGCGCCGGGCCCGTCGAGCCAGAACCGCCGGCGCTGGAAGGCCGTGGTCGGCACCGGTACCGGCCGGCCGCCCGCTGTCGCCAACACCGCCGCCCAGTCGACCGACGCACCGGCCACGTAGGCGGCGCCGACGGCTTCGAGCAACGTCCGGTTCTCCGGCCGGCCCCGGCGCTGGGCCGCGACCGCGGTGAGCGTCGAACCGGCCCGTACGGCCGGCGTGAGCGCGGCGTCCGGACCGATCTCCAGCACCACCCCGGCGCCCTCGCGGCCCAGTGTGGTCACCACGTCGGCGAACCGGACCGCCGACCGCGCGTGCTGCACCCAGTAGTCGGGGCCGCTCAGCTCGGCCGCGGTGACCAGGGTGCCGGTCCGGTCGGAGACGACCGGGATCGTGGGCTCGTGGTAGGTCAGGCCGCGCAGCACCGCGCCAAACTCGGCCAGCATGCCGTCCATCAGCGGGGAATGGAAGGCGTGGCTGACGGTCAGGCGAGTGGCCCGGCGGCCCCGGGCGCGCCACCGCTCGACCGCGGCGGCCACCTCGTCCCGGGCGCCGGCGACGACGACCGAGCCGGGCGCGTTCACGGCCGCGACCGTGAGCCCCGCCTCGGCCACCTCGTCCACGTTCGCCTCCACGGCGGCCATCGCGCCGGGCGGCATGGCCTGCATGAGCCGGCCCCGGGCGGCGACCAGGTGGCAGGCGTCGGCGGTCGACCACACCCCGGCCACGTACGCGGCGGTGAGGCCCCCGATCGAGTGCCCCGCCACCAGCTCCGGGCATATGCCCCACGACTCGGCGAGCCGGAACAGCGCCACCTCGAAGGCGAACAGGGTTGGCTGCGTGTATTCGGTGCGGGCGAGCAGGTCGTCGTCGCCGAGCACGACGTCGCGCAGCGGCCGGTCGAGCAGCAGGTCGAAGTGGGCGCAGACCTCGTCGAACGCGTCGGCGAAGACCGGGTGAGCGGCGTAGAGCTCGCGCCCCATGCCCGCGTGCTGCGCGCCCTGCCCGCTGAAGACCACGGCCAGGCGTCCGCCGGCGACCGGAGGCGGCGCCGCCTCGCCGAGCCGCGTGATCGCCTCCTCGCG
>DASRYP010000702.1:0-12238 GCA_035687165.1 Actinoplanes sp.
GCCCGATCACCGGCACCCGCCGCGAGACGCAGAGCCTGGATCAGATATCGCTGGGCCAGCCCGTGCAGCCCGGCGTCATACGAAGCCCAGCCCGCGAGCTGGGTCGTCTCCGCGACGGCGGACAGCAACTGGCGGCCGGTAGCCGCGTCGTAGCGGCCGCTGATCAGCTCGGTGACATCGGCGTTGAGGAACCGGACCAAGCTGTCGCGGATGTGGCCGCCGCCGAACTGATTGTCCAGCGTCCGGTACGTCGAGGTCATCCGGCGCACGGTCTCGATATCGGCGCCCCCGATCAGCCGCTCACCATTGCCGGCCGGGCGCTCGTCGAGCGACGACATCAGCCACCGCATCGCCGCAGGCAGAAAGGCCGTCGCGCTGAAGCCCACCTGCCGAAGAAGGTCACGCCGCTGCATATCGCCTCGCCAAAGATCAACAGCGACATCTATACCGTGCCGCCAGTCCGGCGCGAACTCTAGCCCGGACGGCATGGACACCACCGCTTGTTCGACCGCGACCGGCCGCGTACTGATGTCGGCTGACACCTCGGACACCATGGCGGACAACTGCCCACCCGCTTCGAGCGCCTGATCCAGCAGCACCGCGACCGAGAGGCTCGGCCGTTTGGTCCCCGATTCGAGATCCCACAGGTGGCCGTGCGAACAATGGATCATCCCGCCGAGCCGGCGCAGCGACAGTCCATGCTGCTCACGCAGCTCCTTGAGCTTGCGGCCGAAGCCAGGGTGGGCAACAACAGTCCGCCGCGGCATCAGCCACCCCCACGAATCGATGAACGGCCACCCCGGTCCCGAAACCGGGCATCACCGGACACCATAGCTCTCAGTTAGACGTTCGAGGCTCACCCTCGCCGCCACCGTCGCTGGACTGCTCGGTGTCCTGTCGGTCACCGGCCGGTTCCTGCTCACCGCCGGCCGCCGCCACGTAAGCCTGTCCACCCTTGGTCGCCGCCGCGTTCTGCCTGCCCCTCGCCGCAAGCAGCCGGATCAGTGCGGTCATCGTGGTGATCGGATTCGGCATCGGGTTCGGCATGGCCAGCCTCGCCACCCCGCAACTGCTCGCTGACCGCTACGGCACCACCGCCTACGCCAGCATCGCCGGCACCCTCGCCGCCCCGGTCACCCTCACCAAAGCTACCGGACCCCCGCCGCCGCAGCCCTCACGGCCACGGGCGGCTAGCCGCCCGTGCTGATCACCACCGGCGGACTCTGCCTGCTCGCCAGCGCCGGTATCCTCACTCGCGCCAGCACACCGTCCCCAGCCGATCAGCCGGACGCGGTACGGACCAACCCAACGGCTACCGCGACCGAAACCGCACCCATCAAGCTGTAGAAACTAGATCGCTCGAATCGAGTTGCGTTGCGAGCGGCCGGTGGCGCAAGCTCGGTGGCTGTGGTTCGACGGCTGGAGACACGGAAGACCTGGTTCGCCGATGGTGCCCGCGCGCTGCGCGCCGACCTCCGTGCTCGGGGCCGCGAAGACCAACTTCCGAGCGACGAGGACTGGTACGCCTGCCCGCTGTGCCTGACCACCATCTTCCGGATCGAGGTCCTGGAGGAACCCGACCCGATGCTGACTGAAGAGCACGCGCCCCCGGATTGGTCGGGCGGCACCGTGCTCGCGTTGACCTGCAAACCCTGCAACAGCGAATCGGGCCGGCTGTTCGACGGCGAAGCGCACAAGCAGCACACCTTGAACAGGTTCCTGGCCGGCGAGAGCAGCGAACCGGTTCGGGCCGCGTTCACCGTCGACGGCGTCACTACCTACGGCGACTGGCACGTTACCGGAACGACCGGGATGTGCATGTTCGGCGTGCCGAAGGCGAACAACGCCGCCACTGCCGATCTCATGACCGAGGCAATGAACCGGTATGTAGGGCAGGATGCGCCGGACCTTAGCTTCACCATCACGCCGCGTATGCGGATCAACCCCGACCGGGCGCGCGTGTCGTGGATCCGCGCCGCCTACATCGTCGCCTTCGCTCGGTTCGGCTGGCGCTACATTGCCCAACCCGCACTGGACCCGATGCGCCGACACTTCAAGGACCCCCGCAGCGGCACTCTGCCCATCCTGAGCATGATCCATCCAGATGATGACCCGACCCGCCGGCAGATCTGGATCATCGAGGAGCCCATCGAGCGGGCCTGCGTCATGGTCCTCCTCGGCCAGCACCGCGTCCTGCTGCCGCTGCCTGACGACAACCGATCGCTGGAGGACCTGTCGCGCGTCTGGGTCGGAGAGCACGACATCTCCCAACCGGCCCGCTTCTCGGCCAATGGAGTCCAGTTTGCATGGCCGGACAAGCCCCTGTACTCGCTGGACCGGCTGCTCATGACCTGACTGGGCACAGGTGCGCTGCCGACGGCGTTGCTCACTAATTCGGAGGGTAAGCGGCGGGCCGCGCGTAGTCTGCCCTGGTGACTCCACGTACGCCAGAGTCGATGTCGATCGCGCTGCCCGACGGCCGGATGCTCGACGTCGTGCTACGCCCCAACGATCCCGGGGAGTCGGCGGAAGTGACGCCGATCGCACCGATCCGGCGGCAGGACTTCGAGCACTGCCCGATCTGCGGCGACCCCGCCACGTCGGAGGAACACGTCCCGCCGGCCCGGCTCGGCGGTAAGGTCCTGACCATCACGTGCCTTGCCTGCAACAACAGGCTCGGCAGCAACGTGGAGGCCGACCTGGTGGACTGGTTCGAAGGAGCCGTCACCCTGCCCTCCTTCCGGTCCGCAGGCGTCCGCGGCCGGCGCAGGGAGAAACGAATACTCTTCCGAAGCACCCCGGACGGCGAGTTCGTCCTGGTATTCGGCGGTCGAGCCAATCCGGACGTCACGGCGATGCTGGAGTCCGGCGAGATCGACCTTGACGCCCTGCTGCCGGACTGGAATCGCTGCTCACTGGCGCTACTCAAGCACGCATACCTCGCAGCCTGTCTCACATACGGGGCGCTCAAAGGTGAAGCGGTCGACGAAATTCGCCGCGACCTCATAGCCGCTCGGGACGCCGGGAACAGGCGGAACGTGCCCGCGAGCAGGATGGCGGCGGGCCTGATGATCTTCCGGACCTACGAATCGATAACGGACGAGCCCGCGATCCGAGCAGTCCTGCACGACCCGGCTGGACCTGTCGAGGGCGTGCTACTGGTGGGCCGCATCTTCGTCTCCTGGTCCTCGGCGATCTTCGCGGACGTGCCGCGCACCGATAGGCGACTCAACCGCCAGCTCCTTGTGGGACTTCCCGTCGAAGGAACAGTCACATCCGTGCAGACGGCCGCCGGTGCATCTGCCAGCGACGGATGGCTCGGTTGATCTTGGCCCGGACGCTCACGAAACGCCCTGGCCAGGACTGTGGAGCCGTCGCCACGAGCGGATTTAACGGATAGGACACGCCCCAGATCCAGGCCGTTGCCCCGATAACGTCGAAGTGCCTAGATCTATCTAGATCTATAAGGCAGCGCTGGTTGGTGTCCCTGTTCTCGCTTCTCGGTCCCGTTCGGCCGCCAGCCCTCTGCTCAGCGCATTGGGCGACCACCGTATTCGAACCACTTACCTTTGGCAACGTCGTGTCTAGCGCTCGGCGGCCAGTAGGTAACGTTGCTAAGCGTGACAGACGAGGATCAGCAGATCGGCGAAGAGCCTGGCGTTCGTCCAGCGCCGAAGAACATCTCGTTCGACAACCTCGACTCGACGGACTTCGAGGAGTTCTGTCACGACCTATTGATCGAGCTGGGTTTCGTGAACGTCGACTGGCGGAAAGGCACTCCGAAGAGGGCCAGCCCGTCCGATCGGGGCAGAGACCTGGTCGCGCAACGGAGACTCTCCGACGTGGACGGGCACACCCGACTCGAGACTTGGTTCGTAGACTGCAAGCACTACAAAACCGGCATCTCGCTGGAGCCATTGCAGAACCTGTTGGCGTGGGCGGAGGCCGAACGGCCTGACGTTGCGCTGGTGATCGCCTCAGGCTACCTGTCCAACGGCGCCAAGGATGGGCTGGCCGACTATCAACGCAACCGGCGTCCACCGTTTCGAATCCGCTTCTGGGAGCGGCCGACGCTTGCGCGAATGCTCGGTGATCATCCTGGTCTGCTCGACAGTCATGAGATCTTTATCCAAGGCATGCGTACGTCAGCGGAAATCCTTGCGGCAGAGCAGGAGTTCTTCGACAAGGTCTGGTACGTCCGTAGCCTTATCCGTGACGAGAAGGTTGAAGCCGGCGAGCGCGATGAAGCGTCGCCGGAGCTGCGCAAGACGATCATGGCGGCGAGGACCCGGGTTGAGGAAAAGTACGGCAGGGACAACGTGGGTCCCTGGGATGACTGGCATTGGGGCTACGTCCACGGTCACCTTTCTGCGCTTCGTTGGGTGTTGGGCGACGAGTTCGATTTTCTGGATACCTAGAAACGCCCAATGTGGACAAACGGCTTTCCGGTCGATGAGCTGCGAGGAATCTCGTCCCTGAGCCGATTCTGTGGCCCCGTCTTCCGCCGGTAACGGGTTCCTCACGGGCCGGGCCGCCGACTGGCCCGTTTCTGGGCGGTGTGGGCCCGGATGACCCGGATCTTCCACCATGCCCATTCCAATGTCCGGCCGCTGGCTGCAAGCAGCCCGTCGACGGGGCTGGAGACGCGAGGCGGCGTGGACAGCAGTCTGACCAGCTCGGCACGCTCGCGGTCACCGGCCGCTACACCGTCCCGTCCGGTTGGGGAACTGACCAGCGCGAGCGTCGCAACGGCACGCAGAGTCAGTGCGGCGTACTCGACGGTCGTGTTCACGGGCAGACCGTGCGCCACATCGTTTCGCAAGTTGGCCCCGAACGGGCCGAGGAGAAGCCAGCGCAGGAAGTACGCCCAGGACTCGTCGAGTGCGATCAGCTCCAGCTTGTCGAGCAACACATACAGGCCGGGATAGCCACCCGGGTCCTTGGCGGCCTCGACCCGGTAGATGCCCTCGTCGAGTTCGAGGAGCAGATTGCGGGCGGAGGTCTCCAATCGTGGCGTGACCAGGTAGACGCAGGACTCGGTGTCACCGTGCCAGAAATGGCGGAAGCCCTTGGCCAGGCTTCGCAGCAGCTTGACGTCTCGACCGCCGCGGCTGACGAAGTAGTCGACTAGGTCGTCCTCGCTGGGGACGCCGTACCGGTCGGCGATCCGGCGCAGCCCCTCGGCCATCAGCCGACCGATGTTCTCGGCACGCACCTGGGCGAACAGGCTCATGTCGAACCGGTCTTGAGCATCTTGATCGCCGGCGGTGGCCCTCGGCAGGCCACCGGCGAGTATCGTCGCCGGCAAGATCTTGCTCAGTCCGCTGCGAGATTGGCGACCGTGCTGGCGAACCTGGTCAATCGGCCCGGTTGGTGGATCGCTGGCGAAGAACTCGTCGAAGCCGTCGCGCCAGGCGACCGAGCGGGTGTAGTCGCGTAGGAACCCCTCAACCACGTGCCCCGGCAGCGTCGAGGCCGCCTCGAACGTCACCAAGTCCAGCTCGGACGGCGCGATGCGCTGCATCGCGGCGGCGATGTCGCCCTGCAGGTCGGGAAGACTCCGATCCCGGGCCACCTGCGCGGCATCACGGAGCCGCATCATCCGGACTGCCGGCAGCGGCGATTGCTCGGCGTAGCGCTGGTACGCCTTGACCTCGTCGCGGGCGATCAAGTCCCTGGTGGTGGCGTCGGGCGTCCGCCGGCGCCGGAATCCGGCGATCACCGTAGCGTGGTGCCCGACGAACGTCGCGGCGGCGCAGGCGAGCAGGCCGTCAACGTCGTGAGGATCCGTCGTCGGTTGCCGTGCAGGCGCCTTGGGGCCAGCGGCGAGGGCTCCGAGGAGCGGCAGCACAACTCCGGGGTGCTCGCCGGGATGACGACCCATGACATCCTCGACGATCGCGACCATCCGCCCCCGTACCTGAGATTCAAGATCGTTCTCGCCGACGGAGCGGGCCAGCGTCCACGCCCGTACCACCGCTTCAACCACGTCCATGCCGATGTCGACGCGCGCAGCCAGAGCGAGGTACGCCTGTCCGGCCCGGCTGGCCCGGTCACGGCCGTTGCCGTCGCGCCGGCAGAAGAGAAGGTCCTCAAGCCGCGCCACCGCGGCAAGGGCGGTAACAGCATTTGCCGTCTCCCGCCATAGCTGGATTACCGGCTCTGCGACCTCCCGTACCGGTGGAACCCACCCGTCGCCGAGCGCTACAAGCTGGCAGCCGTCGCGCCCGTCGAGGTCCAGCTGAAGCTGATAGGTGAACGCGAGCAACAGCTCCCGGCGGAGAGCCTCGCCGGCCGGCACGCCGTCCGGAATCTCCGCCGGGGCCAGCGCGAGGTCGACGTCCAGGTGACGAGCGGCGTTCGCGCACGCCCGGTCCAGCAGCCCGCTTGCTACGGCCACGTGCGTCGGATCGAACTGGTATGGGGCCGTCTGATCGAGGGACGCCGAGCCGTCCGGTCCGGCGTCCTCTGCCGCGTCCGCGCTGGTCACCATCATCTCCGTTAAGATCAATTTGGTCACACGGTGTCACCTTCTGCCCCCGGGTGCATCCCAAATATGCGTTACATCCGGGACTATGCATGTGTGAGCCGGGGCGAAGCACCGCTCCCTGGGAACGCGACCCGGCTCGATGGCGCTCAGCCGGTAACGGCCCAAGGGCGCCGGCGCGCCGGAAATCCAGCGTCAGGAAACGGGCATCCCGCCTGAATTCGAGCGCATGCGGGAACAACAGGCTGAATGCCATCATACCTCAACAATATTTAGCAAAACGGACCGAATATGCACGAATGAGGTATCGAAGGAGGCGGTTCTCGAGGCTGGCGATGCTCTATCCTGTCATCTGCACGAGGAGGTGCCGGGTGCAGATCGGGAACGACGAGCGCGATGGAGCCGTTCCCGATGACGGCCTAATCCGTCGGCTGAAGGCGTTGGCTTGCACCGCACCCCTAAATGATCTCGATTCCCGCAAGTCATATCTGGAATGGCTCGATGGCTCGGTCTATCAGATGGCCGAGATCGGGTTGCATGTCATTGACCAGGTCACCATCGCAATGGACTTTGATGCGGGCGCCGACGCGGAACAGGTCATCGCCCGCACGATGCCGTTCGTGGCAGTGCAGGGTCTCCGCCGTAGCCGTGAGGAGCATGCTCGAGTAGCTAGGTGGGTGCTCGACAGCTTGATCAATGTCGGCACCGTCGATCGGGGCTTTCAGAGGGTATACGGCGAGGTAGATGCTGCAGGCGTCTACGTTCGCCGGAGGTTCGACTTCAAGCTTCTCGTTGAGTTGTCCGGCGCTGCCGGCGAGATCTATTTGAGGGCAACTGACGAGGCGATCAATGTGCTGGTGGGCGCGCTCGACACCGACATCGAGTCTGCTCAGGTCGCCGCCGAGGTGAAGCTTGACCACCTGATCAAACGAGGCCGGCTGGCCGACGCGAAGCTCGCCGCTGAGCAGGCCCGGTATCGCACCATCCAGCTCGGTGAGGCACTGCGTACCACGCTGGAGGCGACCCGGCGCGACGTGCGGGCGGTTGACTGGGACGAGGCCGCCCCGGCACTCCTCGATTCGGCGCTGGACCACATCCAGGACAGGTTCACCGCCGAGGACGCAATCCTGCGACACATCGCGGACGCCCGCGACGAGGCGACTGACCCCCGGCACAAGCGCCAAGCCGCCGACCTAGTTGCCATCGTCGAGGATTGCATGCGCAGGCACAGTCAGCTCCTGTTGCGACTCCAGCAGGCCCGGGCGCTGTTCCGTGCGGAGCAGGACAGGCAGCTGTTCGCCGATCCTCCGCGTCGGGAGGCCGCCGACTTGTACGGCCAGTTCCTGCGCCCGATCATGGACCTTCCGGTCGCCGATGCCTACGAGCCTCTTGAGGCGTACTTCCGTGCATCGACCGGCCTCGCTCGGCCCACGGTGGTGACGGTGAACTCGCTAGTCGACCTTCTGCTTCGGATACCGTCCGAGCCGAGCGACCTTGGCAGGGAACTACCCGATCCAGAACTGGTTCCAGTGGTGAGTACTAACCGATTCTCCGACGGGCACTGGCAGATGGCGGAACGCCTACTCGACCTGCGGGACGTCACGCGGTCGCTGTCCGAGCTGCTCGCGGAGGCCGCCGAGCTGGATGAAGACCTGCCCGCGCTTGTCGGCCTGCTCGCCGGGCACGCTTACGCGCCCGAGATCAGCTCGGCGATACGGCGCGGACGACGACACATCTTGCTGGCACTACCGACAGGTGACTCACTGCCGCAGGCAGGCGCAGGTGGGGTCCACGGCGACGACTTGATGCTCAGCGCGGTCGCCCTGGTCGACGACAGCACGCCCACGTGAACGACGACGTTACTGCGGCAGCCTCGCTGATCGTATTCGGCCTCCGCCCTAAAGCGCTGCCCGGCCGCGACCCGGCCTACCGCAGCCTGGTGATCCGTCATCGTGACGATGACGCGTTTGCCGCCCTAGTCGCTGCCGTCGCCCGAGGGCTGGGCCTACGGGTGCTCGACGTTGATGCCGAGTCGGGCATCGTTCTGTCGCCGCTGCAGGGCTCAGTCTTTGAACTCCGTCTCGACCAGTACGCCAGGCAGACCCGGACGAACGAGCGCCGCGACGTCGAGAAGGTGCTGCACGGCGTAATCTTCCTCGCCGCCGCGGCCCTTGCCTTCCCGCGCCCAGCCGACCTAGCGAATGATCAGTATACCGGCCGGGTCTCGGTAGCCGAGGTCGACACGATGGCACGTGAGGTCACCCGGGTTCTGCGGGAAAACGCGAACGCGATCGACCCAGAGGCCGATACGCCCCGGCTCGAACAGGTGTGGCGCGCGTACGCACGGAGGCCTGAGAGTCAGTCCACCAAGGACGGCCGAGCCGCCCCGGACAGCACTCGGGGTATGGTCGGCCGTGCGCTGCGTTACCTAGCCGACCAGGGCTTGCTAGTGCCTGTCCCGGGTGACCTCGACGGCCTGTATCGCACCACTCGCCGCTTCCTGATCCAGGTCCGGGAACTGGCTGTGGAGCGCACTATGGACGAGCTGTTGAGGATCGGCGTCGTGCCGGTCCTCGATCCCGGTGGTTCGCTGCGCGCAGCCGACGCCGCAGAAGGTGAGGGCTGATCGTTGTACGAGCTGTCCCGGGTGCGCCTTTACTCGGTCGGCCCGGAGCCGGCCCGCTACCAGGACATCACCCTCGACTTCAGCGGCGTTGGCCGTCCAGTGCGGTTCCAGGCCGACACCCTTCTTGAATTGCACCAGCCGCACCGACGTCCGTCCCCCGCGAGCGTGTTGTTCCTGGAGAACGGCGGCGGCAAGTCCGTACTGCTCAAGCTGATCTTTTCGGTCATGCTGCCCGGGCGACGGCAGATCGTCGGTACGAAGAACACCCGGGTATTGGAGAACTTCGTGCTCGCGGGCGACGTCGCGCACGTAGTCCTTGAGTGGATGCATACCGAGACGGGGCGGCTGCTGCTGACTGGCAAGGTGTCGGAGTGGCGCAACAACACTGTGTCGGGCGATCCCGAGAACCTCGCCACGTTCTGGTATTGCTTGCGACCCACCCAGGTGATGCGACTCGACACGTTGCCATTTGCGGCCGAGCGGCGCCTGGTCAGCCGCGCAGGATTCCGGCAGCGTTTGGCCGAGGAGTTCGTCTCGGATCCAAGCCTGGAGTTCTTCGCCAGCCGCCAGCCCGGCGAGTGGACCAGGCATCTCGAGCAGCTTGGGCTCGACCCGGAGCTATTCCGCTATCAGCGCGAGATGAACGCCGACGAGGGTGAGGCCGCCGGGGCGTTCACCTTTGCCACAGACGAGGCGTTCGTCGATTTCCTGCTAAGGGCGGTGATCGCCGAGGAGGATCCACGGGAGATCGCCGACCTCGTGGCTCAGCACAGCCGCGACCTGGCTCGGCGAGACGGCCTGATGTTGGAGAAGGAGTTCGTCGCAGGCGCGCTTGGCGGGTTAGTGCCGCTGGCCGAGGCACACGCGGCGGCCCAGGCTGCAGAGGCAACCGCAGCCGGCGCGCAGGCGGCGATCAAGAAGTTTGCCCGAAGAGTGGCTGCGCGCAGTCGGGCGGAGAAGGAGCTGTTAACCGTCTGGGAGCAGCACGCGCGTGATACCTCCGACGCTCTCGCCCCGGCCCGTACCGACGCGGAGCACCGGCAGGCTGCGGTGAAGGAACTGAAGCGGCTGGCCTTGGTCCTGCAGCTTCGAGACGCACGGGCCGCCGAGTCGGCCGCCAAGGAGAACCAGAAAGATGCCGACGCGCTCGCGGAGGCATGGCGAGAGACCGAAAAGGCCGCCGAACTGAGGGCGGCGGATGCGGCGGCTGCCGAGACGACGACTCTGGTCGAGCGAGCCGAGGAGTCCACCCGCCCGATCCTGAACGCGAAGAAGGCCGCGGCCGCACAGTTGGCCCGGGGACTACTCCAGGTCGCCGACAAGGCCGCGGAGGCGGCCGAAGAGGCCAGGAGGCAGACGTCGGACTGCGCCGCCGCAGCCGCCACCGCCGAAGAGGCGCTGATACGCGAAACGCAACAGGCGGCTCAATTCGACGCCGAAGCGGCTGGCGCAGCGAGGCGCATCGCGGAGATCGGCGCGGTGTTTTCCGAGGCTCTGGAGAACGGCCTTCTGCCGCCCGGGTCATCTGTGGCAGCCGCAGCCGCGCTCGCCGCGGAGGCGGCCGCTGAAGCCGAACGTCGGTTCACGACCGCTGAGGAGAGATGCGCCGACTTGGACGAAGAACGCCTCGCGGCGGTGCGTGCCGAGCTCGACGCCGCGACCGCGCTAAATCAGGTCGACCAGGCTCACCGCCGGGCGTTGGAAGCGCTTGAAGTGGCGGACGCCCGTACCGCTGAGCTGACCAGACATCCGCGGCTCGCCGAGCTGATCGACAGTGAGGAGGTTCTGCTCGCGACGGACGCCGAACCGCTCGCCGGGCGGCTGGCCGCCGCCGTCGCGCAAGCGGAGAGTAGCCGGGCTCGGCTCCAGGCGGAGGCCTCCGCTGACGAGCGCATTCGGGACGCCCTTGAGTCCGAGGGTCTGATGCCCCCTCCAGTTGAGATTGCTGCCGCATGCGAGGCGCTCAACGAAGAGGAGATCACGGCGTGGAGCGGCTGGGAGTACTTGGCCCAGATCGACGATCTCGACCTGCGTCGCCGGCTGATGCTTGGTGCCCCGCATCTGGCATCCGGTGTGGTACTCAACGATCCAGACCAACTCGCCGACGCCTCTGGTGTCCTCGCAGCACGCGAGATATATCCGTCGTTCTTCGTCGGGATCGGCACAACCGAGGCGTTATATCAGGCGGACCCGACACAGGTGGACGGATTCGTGCCGCTGAACCCGGCGCTTTACGACCCAGAAGCCGCCGAGGCTGCCAGGGCTGCCGCCCAACAACGCGACGAGGAGCGCCGCGAGCAGCTTGCTGCGATCACCCGGTCGCTCGTCGTGGACCACGAATTGATCCGTGAATTGCGCGACTGGCAAAAAGACTTTCCTCAGGGACGGTTCGCCGAGATGAAAGAGCGCTGCGCAGATCTCGCGACCGACCTGCAACGGGCCAAAAGTGCGCACGCCCTTGCCGTTTCGAAGTCCCGGGACGTTGCTAGCCAACGGACCGCAGTGCGCAAGTCGTTGCCTGGTCTCCGCGCCGAACTAATTACGGCCGAGCAGCGCGACCGCGATCTGCGCGTACTCGTCCGAGACGAGGTCGAACGCCGAGAGTTAGATGAGTCTCGTCGGCAGGCAATCGCCGACGGGAAGATCCACGCCCGGCTGGCAAAGGCCGCACGCGGGCTGGCCCAGGCTCAGCGTGAGAGGGCCGCCGGTCATCAGCGGCGAGCCGACGGACTGAGTGACGTCGTTACCCGCGCTCGCCGGGAACTCGCCGAGGTGTCCGGCGGCGGAGACGTCTCGCTAGACGCACCTGTGCCCTCCGAGCCTGCAGAGGTGCTCCGCGCACGTTACGTGGCCGCTTCTGAGGCGTACGCGCAGGCGGAGGTCGGTGCCGACGTTCGGGCGCGTCTCGATCAGCTGGAACGCGATCAAGCCCGGGCACGATCCCTATTCGAGGATCTGAACCCAGCCGTGAGAAAGCGCGCCTTGGAACTGCTGGACACGCCGGAGGGCGTCGACGCTGCAAGTCGCAGTGCCGCCCGGCGGCGGACCGCCCACTTAGCTGCCCAGGCGATTGAGGCGGCAAGGCAAGCGACCACTGCGCCGGCGGCGATCAACGCACTCCTCAG
>DASRYP010000703.1:0-2930 GCA_035687165.1 Actinoplanes sp.
ATCCCGATCAGCACCGCGGCGACCCGGCCGGGCGCGACGTGCGCCAGTTCGGCGGCCGCCCGTACGGCATCCGCCCTGGTCGTGCGGCCGTAGTCGGCGACCAGCAGCACCTGGTCGGCGCGCGTGGCCAGTCCGATCGCGTCGGCCACGCCGAGCAGCGGCGGCGAGTCGAGCACGACGACGTCGCACTGCCCCTTGAGCTCGTGCAGCAGCCCGGTGAGGCCGTCCCCGGCGAGCAGGTCGGCCCCGCCGTCGCGCTGGGCGCCCGCGGCCAGCACCCGCAGGTTCACGATCGCCCCGGCGGCCAGCGTCTCCGCGAGGGTGTGCTCGCCGAGCAGCACGTTCGTCAGCCCACGGTCGCGGGACAGGTCGAACATCAGATGCAGGGCGGGACGGCGTACGTCGGTGTCGATCAGCACCACCCGCCGCCCGGACTGGGCCAGCGCCACGGCCAGGTTGGCCGCCGTGGTGCTGCGCCCCGTCCCCTCGCGTCCCCCGGTGACCAGCACGGTGGTCGCGCCGTCCAGCCGGGGGTCGAGGCGGGCGCGCAGGAAGCGGTAGGACTCGGCGTCGGCCGAGTCGGGGGAGCGCAACAGCACCGGCAGCGGCGTGCCCGGTCCGCGTGGGCGCCGGGCTCGTGGGACCGAGGCCAGCACCGGCACGCCGGTCTGCTGCTCGAAGTGCACGCGCCCCCGGATCCGGTCGCGCCGGCGGGCCAGCCAGTAGGCGCTGAGCAGGCCCAGCAGCAGCCCGGCCACGGCACCGACGGTCAGATAGAGCCAGAGCGGGATCCGCCGCACCGGCTCGCCCGCCGGCGAGATGAGCGAGGCGGCGATGCCGTACTGCGCGGTGGTGGTGTTGCGGTAGCGGACGTACTCGGCGGCGACGGCCTGCGCGCGCTGCTGGGCGACAGCGGCGCTGCGATCGGTGTACGCGATGGTGATCGCGGCTCCACCACCCGCGACCGGCTCGACCACCAGCCCGTCGGCGAGCGCCGGCTGTCCGATGCCGAGCACGGTGGCGGCCGTGCGCAGCACGGCGGTGGACCGGGCGATCTCCCGCTCGGTCGCGGCGTTCACGGGAATGGGGGTGATGTCGGCGCGCAGGCGAGGCCCGGCCACGGCGGTCGCGGTCGAGCGGTAGTCAGCCGGACCGTAGCGGTGCGCCGGGTAAGCCCCCGCGGTGATCAAAACGGTCACCAGGATGATCCACCAGCCGTACCCCCGCAGAAGTCGCACGGGTCTGCCGTTCGTCGTCATGCCGGGCCGCCCTCCCGCTATGCCGCTGATCGTCAGACTACGGCCGGATCAAGGCGACACGCCAGGCGAGCCCCTGTCGGCTACCAGCAGGAGGAACTGCAGCAGGGGGCGCAGGAGTGGGTGGCATCGTGGCCCGCGAGACCGAACCGCGCCAGGGACGTGAACGCGTGCCGGGTTCTGATCACCCGCCTCAGTAGGATCAGCGGGAGACGTGGGGGGACGGCGGATGGCGACGATCAACGACGTGGCGCGGGCGGCCGGCGTGTCACCGAGCACGGTGTCATACGTGTTGAGCGGCCGCCGCCCGATCTCGGCGCAGACCCGGGCCCGGGTGCAGGCCGCGATCGCCGAGCTGGGCTTCCACCCGCACGCGGGGGCGCGGGCGCTGGCCAGCAGCCGCACCAACGTGCTGGCCCTGGTCGTGCCGTTGCGCGTCGACGTGAACGTGCCCGTGATCATGCAATTCGCCACGGCCGTGGTCACCGCCGCACGGCTGCACAACCACGACGTGCTGCTGCTGACCAAGGACGAGGGGACCGCCGGCCTCGAGCGCGTCGCGCACAGCACGATGGTCGATGCGCTCATCGTGATGGACGTCGAGCGGGACGACGTCCGCATCCCGGCCCTGCGCACCCTCAAGCAGCCGTCCGTGCTGATCGGGCTCCCCGAGGACCCGTCCGGGATCGCCTGCGTCGACCTGGATTTCGAGGCCGCCGCCGCCGAGACCCTGCGGCACCTGGCCTGGCACGGGCACCGCCGGATCGCGCTGGTGGGCCCCTCGCCCGAGGTCTACAAGCGCGGGACGACGTACGCCGAAAGGTTCTTGACCGGTTTCCTGACGACCTCGGCCGAGCTGGGTCTCGAGACGCTGGCGCACCCCTGCGAGCCCGGCCGCGCGGGTGTGCGGGCCTGCCTGGCCGACATCGACGCGCACCTTCCCGGAGCGACCGCCCTGGTCGTGCACAACGAGGAAGCCCTGCGCACGGTGCTCGAGGAACTGCGCGCGGCCGGGCGCCGCATCCCGGCGGACATCACCGTGGTGGCGGTCTGCCCGCGGGACGTGGCGCTCAGCATGCCGCTGCCGCTGACCTCGGTCGACATCCCGACCCACGACGTCGGCGCCCTGGCCGTCGAGACGGCGATGCGGCTGCTCGACGGCCGCTCCATCGAGCCCGTGCGGCTGCTGCCCCCGACGATCGTCGAGCGCGAGAGCTGCACGAACCTCAGGTCGCCTGGTTGATCCGGACCATGTTGCCGGCCGGGTCGCGGAAGGCGCAGTCGCGCAGCCCGTACGGCTGGTCGGTCGGCTCCTGGACCACGTCGGCGCCGTTCTTCTGCACCTCCTCGAACGCCTCGTCGACGTTCGGGGAGCTGAGCACGATGCTCGCGTAACTGCCTTTGGCCATCAGCTCGGCGATCGTGCGCTTCTCGTCCTCGGTGAGGCCCGGGTCGACCGCCGGCGGATGCAGGACGATCGACGTCTGCGGTTGCCCGGCCGGGCCGACGGTGATCCAGCGCATGGTGCCGTAGCCGACGTCGTTGCGGACCTCGAAGCCCATCGTGTCGCGCCAGAACGTCAGCGAGGCCTCAGGGTCGTCGGCCGGCAGGAAGGTGTAGTGAATGGTGAGGTTCATGCTGCCCACGCTAGGTCCCGGCGGCGGGGCTCGCTTC
>DASRYP010000704.1:0-2659 GCA_035687165.1 Actinoplanes sp.
GTTTGCCCTCCCTTGCCCGTCTTTCTCCAGCGATCCACCCCACCGAGGGCGAGTAGGGCGTCTAGGCCGCCGGTCGACGTCGCCGGGCTCGGAAAGCCTTGACGGCGGTGAGGATCATCGGGCCGGTGATGCCCAGGGCGCCGATGAGACCGACCAGCCAGCCGAGATACTCCTTGAACCAGCCGCCGGTGGCTTTCGCGTAATCTGTCGCACTTCGCGGCGGCTCCTCCGCTCGGATCGTGACGTTCAGGACCTTGTCGCTGGTCAGCGCCTCCGACGTCTCGCCGCGAAGCACCCGGAAGTGCAGGCTGACGGTGAAGTCGCCGGCACGGGCCGGTTTCACGTACCACTCCCACGTAGCGTCGTCGGACTTGTCGATGATCGGCTGGACGACGGCGTCCGCCGGCGACACCTGCACGTCTGGGGTGGATACCGCCCAGGCCGAGATCCGCGCCCCGGTCTTCATCGGCGTGCGCTGCTCCCCCGTCGTGGCCGCCGGTACCGGCTCCCCACACTCGGTGCTCGCCGGTCCGCACACGGTGGCCACGAACCTCTCCGAACTGCCCGCCTCGACAGTCACCGACTTCGGCGTCTCGACCACACCGTCCAGGAGCGATGCGCGGTCCCGCCGGTAGGAAGCCTGCACGTCGCCCTGCCCCACACCCACCGATCGGCCATCATCTGTCATGGGCCCGGCGCCCGCCAAGAAGGCGAGCACCGGCACGGTCGTGACCAGCACGGCCAGGAAGCACACCGCCAGGGGGCCGGCCCTGGCGGCCAACGGGCGCCGCACCACGTAGCGGGTCGTTGCCCACATCACCGCGGCGAGGCCGGCCGCCGCGACCAGGACGGTCCACCGAGTGGTGGCGTCCTCGTGCGCGATCTCGTTCGACCCGGCGACGATGCCGGCCCAGAGCAGCGCGAGGGCAACGAGCACCCAGTTCAGGACGCTGACCGCCAGCACCTCGGCGCCGAAGCTCCGGCCCCGGCCGAGCAGAGAACGTGCCCCGAGCCAGGCCGCGGCAACAAAGATCAGCAGGTACGCGAGGAGGAACAGAACGGTGCCCAACAGCCACGCGGAAGCGACGCCCACGGCGATCCCGACGGTTCCCAGGACGAACCCGGTGAGGTATGCGGAGACGGCACGACGCGGTGTTTCGGTCTTCGGGCCGGCGGACATGAGGGCGGACACGGATCTGCCTCCTGAGCAGCATGCCGACGCGGCACACAGCGGGGCGGTCGAGGAGCTGTCTCGCACAAGATAGCGACTCCGCCCGCTCAGCCCGGTCTCGAAGGCGACTGCGGACGCGGAATCACCCGATCGGTCTCGACCGTACGGACATCGAAGTTGACCAATTGTCGAGTGGGAAGCGGCGCGGAGCCGGGGCCGGATCAGCACGACAACGTTGTGGGACGCAAGTGGCTGAAGGTCGTCTGGTGACCCACCCCAGGCTGTGCGAAGGTTGCGGTTTCCTCAGGTCAACTCGTGGGCAGCCGATCTGTCCGGGCGTTCGAACGGAGGCCCGAATGACGGTACGACGTATTGGCTCGGACGGCGAGGCGCAGGCCCTGGCCGCGCGGCTCACGAGCCGGGAGCGCGACCGGCCCGCGGTCGTGCTGACCATCGCGGGCGGCCACCGTGAGCCGTTCGGTGACGCCGAGCAGATCTGTGCTGCCGTCGGTGACCTCGCCGAGGTGGTGATCATGCCGACCACCAGTGTCTCGCGGGCGTTCTCGGACGCCATGCCGCCGGCGACGCAGGTCTACGGCGGGGCCGGGCGCGTCTACCCGGTCGGCCACGAGTGGATCATCTATCCGGAGCGCAGCCGGCTGCGGTTCGCGTACTCGGTGGCCGACCGCGACCGGATCACCGAGCACCTGATCAACGACGCGCTCGGCGCGGCGATGGCGGGTGACGTCCCCCGGTTGCGCAGTCGCCCGTCGCAGCGGCAGCGGTCCGGCACCGTCCTCTTCGTCGTGCAGTCGCGGGCGATCGTCACGCTCGACGACGGCACACCGGCGACCGTCTGGGAGGAGCTGACCGAGCACGGCGTCCCGCTCGACCGGGTGCTCGCCGTCAAACAGCAGGTAACCGGCATGTACGATCTGGAGTCGCGCCGCCTCGACCTCCGCACCGGCCTGCGGCGAACGGGCCCGACCGGTTACCGGGCCGGTGACGTGGTACTCGCCGACGTCGCCGCCGTCAGCCCGGACGCGGTCGATCTGCGTCTGCTGCCGGGCGTGGCCGTCCGGGTGGAGCGCTCGGCCGTCACCTCCAACGAGAGCGACGCGCTGACCGGCCTGTTCACCGTCGGCGAGGTGGTCACGGGCCGGGTCTCGGCGACCGAGCCGCTGACGTTACGCCTGGACGACGTCGACGACGACGAGGAGCCGAAGCCCGCGCCGAGTCTGCTCCCCGGTGGACCGCCGTGGCTGCGCCTTCCCGAGCCCGTCACCCCCGTCGAGACCGCAGAGCCGGCACCCGCCCGGACGCCGAAGCCGATCCCGGTCGCCCGGCAGCCGGTGCCCGCCCGGCGGCCGTCGCCCTTGGATCTCGTGCGGAAAGGCACCCCCGACGCCGTACGGCGGAAGCCGGCCGTGGGACTCACGGACGAGCTGCTCGCCGAGCGGGCCCGAACCGCCGCCCTCGCCACCGAGC
>DASRYP010000705.1:0-5878 GCA_035687165.1 Actinoplanes sp.
GTCCGGGTCGCCGGGGCTCTTGTAGTGGGTGCGCACCGGATGCCCGGTCTGTTTCTGGAGCGCGGCCACGTCGACGAACTTCCGCCCGTCGGGCGTCGTGATCACGCAGACGTCCCAGCCTTCCTGCTGGGCCAGTCCGACCAGAATGCCGACGTCACGGGCCATGGGCGAACCGCAGACCAGTACGTACAGCACACCTCGTGGGGGGTTACCGATCGTCACGCGCCGACCACCTCATACCCCGACTCCCATCTGCTCGGCCAACTCCGCTATCGGAGCCGGCGGAGTGCCCCGCGTCCGGCGGAGCACATCGGAAAGAACCTCGTGCGCGAGCGGGCGGCAGCGGATCTCGGACGGGGCGAGCCGGTCACCCTCGAGCAGCATCTCGCTGGCCTTGTCGACGTTGCCGATCTGCGTGTAGCCGCGGGCGATGTCCAGGAAGTGGTGCGCCCGGCGCTCCGGCAGCATGGCGTTGAAGCTGACCACGTCGATCATCTTCTCGTGCGTGTCGACCGCGGTGCGGCCGTCGCCCAGCTCGACGGCCGCGGCACAGCGGTGCAGCTGAACGTTGGTGGGGCCGAAGCTGGTCCAGTAGTGGTTGCGGTCGCCGCCCAGCTCGATCGACGCCTGCTCGGCGCCGCAGAGCAGGTCACGAACGGTCGCGCTGTCGCCGATGCGAGCCGCCGCCATCGCCCCGTTGAGCAGCAGCATCCCGTAGACGGAGAGGCGCTCCTCCCGGTGCCCGGGCTCGTGCGAGGGCGCCAGCCGGTTCGCTATGTTGACGTTGACCTCGAGCGCGGGCCGCACCCGGCCGAGCGCGAGCAGCGCGCTGCCCACCCGGAAGCTGGCCAGACCGGCCAGCAGCTGGTCACCGGCCCGCTGCGACACGGCGATCGAACGGTCGGCCGCCAGCCACGACAACTCGTGCTCGCCGACCTTGCGCAGCGCGGACGAGGCGATCTGATAGACCTGGCCCAGCAGGTGGGCCGCCTCGTTGGCGTCGGCGCCGGTCGCATAGGCACTGTCCGCCGCCTGAGCGTCGCGCAACAGCTTGGGCAGGGCCCGGGCCAGCACGCCGTACTTCGCGTGCTGATAGGTCAGCCACGCGTGACTGACCGCCTTGCGCATCTCCGCGATCGGCGGTGAATGTGGCACTGCTTGGAAGAACGCGCTCATCTGGTCATAACGCTCCAGAGCAGCGCGGATCTCCTCGACCTCCACCTGGTCGATGCAGTTCTGTGTCTCCGGCCGGCGCTCCACGTCCTTGCCCAGCAGCAGCTGGACGTCGACCTGGAGCACGTCGGCGATCTCGTAGACGACGGAGAACTTGTCGAGTCGGCGGACTCCCCGCTCCACCTTGTCGACCCAGCTCTTGGACTTTCCCAGCCGGTCAGCGAAGACCTGCTGGGACATCTTGCGTCGGCCGCGCCAATAGGCGACGCGGCGGCCGATCGGCAGCTCGTCCACGGTGCCTCCCCCAGCTCCCCGACGACCCCCGCCGGCGAGCTCCTTGTGTCATCTGCAGTCTGGAACGCCTACGTCCGCACCCGTCGCACAGCGTGTGTGATCGCCTGCTCACGATGCTCGTAGTTTTCTTCGCAACTTGCAAAGGGTGAATCTGCCGGAACCAACGACGGGTGTCCCGCTTGGATACGGCGTGGGGAGCTGCTATGGCACCGAACCACCCGGATCGAGGGTTATCGAGCTGTGCAGTGGATCGTTCATCGGCCGTTCGTACCGCCGGCGTTCCTCGATCGGCGGTGGAAGCGCCGGGAGGGTGTCGCGGTCCGAACTGGACCGCCGCCGGTGGGCCGCCGGTTACTGTGCCCGGCAGATGCCCGCCGCGGGGCACGGCGAGTGAGAAAGCACCGACCGGCGTACGCATATCGAGTGACAACGTAGTGGCCTACGCCATATCGGTCGAGTAACTCGATCGGATGAACTTTCCGGGCGCGTCGTTGGCCGCTGCCGCCAGCTCCCGATAAGCGGTGAGCACGGCGGCCGTACGGTCGGCGAGCTCCGGACCGGCCTCGGCGGCGGGCGCTGTCTGCTCCGCGGCCAGGCCGGCCAGGACGATCTCGGCCTGCCGTGCGGTCTCGCCGATCTGGTTCTCGCGCAGGAACGCCTCGCCGGCCAGCGCGGTCCGGTCCAGGCTGTGCAGGATGCGGTTGGCCTGTTCGCCGGTCTCCCGCCACAGCCCGTCGGCGCGATCCCGCTGCGCGGCCAGCGCCAGCACGGCCGGGCTGTCGTCGGGGACGTCCTGACGGCGTACGCCCTCGATCTCGGTCCGGAGCCGGCGGAGCTCCTGGCGCCGGGTCAGCAGCGCGCCGAGGTCGTCGAGAGCGCGGGTGAGCGACCGGTCGGCCAGCTCGGGATCGATCATGCCGGGCAGCGCGGGCCAGGTGCGTCGGATGCGGCGCGAGACGCCGACGGCGCGCTTGAACACGGCCTGCTCCTCCTCGGTGACCAGCGTGTGGGCGCCCTCGCCGGCGGGCACCTCGAACAAGGCAGCCCGCGCGGCGCGGGCCTGGCGGCGCCAGCCGGCGGCCACGACCGCGGCGGAGGCGGTGATCGGCAGCCACCAAGGCACGCCGACGGCGAAGAGAACAGCGGAGACGAAGATCAAGGCGAGGCTGAGACGGGCGGCGGACGTCAGGCGGGTCTCGCGGCTAACGCCGCTCGGGAGCATGGGCACGACCTCGGTGACCGAACCGGAGCGTTGCCGGGTGGCGCGGCCGGTGCGCAGCTTCAGGGCGTACGGGGCCAGGACTGTCTTCTCGGCGTCCATGCCGATGTGCAACTCCGCCGGCATGCGGCCTCCGATCCGTTCGTGGCTGCGGTACCCGCTGTCCGCCTTCGGCAGGGCGGGCCCGGAACGCCGGGGGGAAACCGGTCTGGGCCCGCCCGCCGGAAGGGATCTCCCTGCCGGCACCAGAAGGAATCGGTGATCGCGGGGCCCGGTTGAGAAGCCGCTCGGGTGCAGATCGGGTGTCTCCGCCGATCCGGCCTGGCCGGGCAAGTAGCCCCGATGGAGATCGATGTAGCCTCGCCGCGTGGATGCGGTTGATCTGGTGCTGCGCAAGTTCGACGGGCGGCCGCACCGGCAGGTGACGGCACGCCTGCTCGGCGAGGACGAATACGGCACCTGGCTGGCCACGCCGCGCGGCACCGTCGTCACCTATCACTACGGTCGCCGTCGTTCGGGCCGGACCAGGGTCGATGCCGTACGTCTCCTGCCCGCCGGCAAATGGTGGATGGCGATGTTCCTGGCCGCGCCCGACGTGCGCGAGGCCTACTGCGACGTGATCAGCCCACTGCGGTGGACCGGCCCGGCCGAGATCACCGTGATCGACCTCGACATCGACGTGGTGCGGTACCGCGATCATCGGGTCGTGGTGGAGGACGAGGACGAGTTCGCCGAGCACCGCCACGAGCTGGGCTATCCGCCCGAGATCGTCGAGGGGGCCCTCGCCGGGGCGGCCGAGTTGCGCGCGGCTTTCGGCCGCGACGACCAACCGTTCGCCTCGCATTACCGCAAGTGGCTCGCCCGGGTCTGACCCTTTTCGTAGGTGCCTTCGTAGGGTAAGCACCATGCCTTCGTAGGGTTGGCACCATGCAACGGATCGAGATGGACGCCGTCCGCGCGGCGATCGCCGAACAGCGTCGCCGGGTCGCCGACCTGGTCGAGTCGCTGACTCCGACCCAGCTCGACACACCCAGCCTCTGCGGCGCCTGGACCGTGCGGCAGGTCGCGGGACACCTGCTGGCCGCGGTCGACACGCCTGGCCGCGCGACCCTGTCGGCGCTGGTCCGCGGGCGGTTCCGGCTCCACCGGGCCAACGCGCTGCTCGCGGCCGAGGTCGCCCGGCGTCCACCGGCCGCGCTCGCCGAGGGGCTGCGCCGGCACGCGACGAACCCGTTCCGGCCGCCGATCGTCGGCTCTCCCGGCCAGCTCACCGACCTGCAGGTGCACGGCCAGGACATGCGGCGACCGCTGGGCCTGCCGCACCGGCTGGCCCTCGACGACCTGCGCATCTCGCTGGACTTCCTGACCGGCAGGCGGGCGATCGGTTTCACGCCGCGCAAGCGGCTGGCCGGGCTGCGCCTCGAAAGCACCGACCTGGACTGGGCCTACGGGGACGGCGTGCCGGTCACTGGGCCTGCCGAGGCCCTGATGATGGCGATGACGGGACGCGCGTCGGTGCTCGGCGAGATCGACGGCCCGGGGGTCCGCGTGCTGGCCGCCCGGATCACCTGAAGCCGCCCGCCCGCCACCGCCGAAAACTGTCGGAGGGTAGCCCTAATGTCACCCCCATGAATGACACCGCCCTCCAGTCATCTCCGATCACTCTCGACCGCCGCCTCGTCCTCGGCGAGGTCGATTACCAGGTCACCGCCTTCCCCACCGACGACCACCGCATCGACCTCTGCATCGTGA
Source organism: Actinoplanes sp. (assembly GCA_035687165.1). Taxonomy (GTDB): domain Bacteria; phylum Actinomycetota; class Actinomycetes; order Mycobacteriales; family Micromonosporaceae; genus Actinoplanes. The sequence continues at coordinate 4,439 of DASRYP010000705.1, forward strand.
GCAGCGACGGCGACGGTCACGTGCTGAGCGAGATCAGCGGCGGCCTCTCCCCCGCCGACCTGCCCACGCTCACCGACGTGCTCACCTCGACCCTGGCCGGGCTGATCGCGATGACCCAGCCGCCGGCGGTCCCGGCCCCGGCCGCCGCCGAGGCGCCGCCCGACCGGCGTGACCGTCACCCCAACCAGGGCGCCCGCTGGGCGGCGTCCGACGACGAGCGCCTCGTCGAGCGCTACCGGTCCGGCGCCCGCTCCCGCGACCTGATGGCCGAGTTCGGGCGCAGCAACGGCGGCATCCGTGCCCGGTTGGAATACCTCGGCGTGCTGCCGCCCGGCGGCCGCTGGCGCCCCGCGCCGGCCCCCTCCGCCGACGGCCCGGCCGTCGGTGCCGATCCCGCTCCCCCGGCGGCCCCCGGACCTTCCGCCTGACGCACAGTGGGGCCGGGCACGCCACATGCGCCCGGCCCCACCCCGCGCCGCCGCCTGGGGCCGGCCGTCGTCTGCCGACGCCCTCCGGTGGTGACGCACCGGCGCGGCGGCCGGTCGCCGGCGGGCGTGTGCCCGCGACGGGCCGCCGTCCCGGCGGGTCTCGCACCTGTTTGGGGTGGGAGCCACGGCGCACCTCGACTCCCACCCCGAACAGTCTCTAGTCCCCCGCCCGCCCGACACCGGCCGCCGCGTCATCGGTCGGCGTTTCATCGGTCGGCGTTTCATCGGTCGGCGTGCCCTCTACCGGCGGGCTGTCCACCCGCGGGCTGTCCGCCGCGGTGAGCAGGCCCCGGCGCGGCCCGGCTAGGCACGCCTCGACCCGGAGGATCTGCCCGTGGGTGAACATGAACATCGCCGCGTCGTCGGTGTAGTCCATGTAGTTCATGAACATGTCGCCGTTCGGCCCGTTGTTGCAGGTGATCGACGGGAAGCCCGGCATGCCGAAATTCTGGCCGGCCTGGTTGGGGGTGTCCGACACGAAATCGGTGCCGCTGCAGCCGGTGCCGTCGTCACCGCCGATGTGGAAGAGGTTGAGCCAGTGGCCGATCTCGTGGGTGGTGGTGCGCCCGAGGTCGAAAGGTGGAGCCGCCGTGCCGGTCGTGCCGAAGCCGGTGTGTGTGATCACCACGCCGTCGGTGGCCGCCGGCCCGCCGGGAAATTGCGCGTAACCGAGCAGGCCACCGCCGAGCTGGCAGACCCAGACGTTGAGATAGCGGTCAGCCGGCCACGCGTCGGTGCCGCCCCGGGCGGTGAACTTGACCGCTTCGTCGTCCGAGAACGAACGGGACTCGGTCCGCCGCCGGGTGACGCCGGTGGTCGGGCCGCCCAGCGGGTCGACGGTCGCGCGGCGGAACTCGAGGCGCGAGTCGGCGACCAGGCCCTGCCAGATCGGCGGCACGTTCTTGAGGTCGGCGTTGGCCGAACGGAAGTCCTCGTTGAGCACGGCGAGCTG
>DASRYP010000706.1:0-5778 GCA_035687165.1 Actinoplanes sp.
GTGACACGAACGCCGTCCAGCGTGCGTCTCGACCACTGAAAGAGGCTTCCGGGTCACGCCCGGGCCGCATGGACTGAGCCGCATGCGTTCAAGCAGGTGGTCGAGCTGGCGAAGTGTGGCGCCGACGAAATCATCACGACAGCAACCACTGCCTCCGAATCGATCGGCTCGGACGCCGGCTCCTGAACAGTACTTTGGACCGCTTCGGTGGGGGAGGCTTGGTCTAGAACAGTCATATCGTGGTGGGCCTTCTACTCTCGGTTAGACGTTTGGACTTCGGGTCTCCGGTCGGGATAACCGTGTCCCAGAGGACCGCGGGCAGCGGAGCCGGGCCGAATGTCCCCACGCGCTCCGCCAGCCGTCGGTGCTTCCACCGTTGAAGACGCCTACCAGCGGCCACCATGACGCGGCTGTTCATGCAAGGACGGGATCGGCGGCTACGACGATAGCGACTCGCTGCCGGATCGGGGTCGGTGCGACCGTTCGTGTCAACTGGGTGTGCGCCCGTGCCTGTTGGTGCGCTCCCTGCCCACAGCGGTGGCGAAGCGGTCCGCTTCGGGCGTGTTGACGACAAGAACTGATATGCCCTGATGCGGGCTCAGGCTGATCGGAAAGGTGCGCCACTGATCAACCGGGCCGAGCCTTTTCTTGGAGAACATATCTATTGCCATGGCGCCCGGGTGGAGATGTTCGGAGACCACCTGGTCAGATATCTGATGGCTCGAGAAGTTCAAGGCGGTTACCTGAATGGGCCCGCTATCAAGCCGATGAACCATAACGAGCAGAGCCTTGTTGGACACGGCGGGTATATCGATCTGCGTACTGGTGGCAATTCCGTAACGGCGACGGATCGCCAGAATATCGCGCAGCCGCGACACGAATGAATTTTCGTTCTTCAGTTGCTTGGGTAGTGATCCATAAAGGCTCCGGCCACGGGGCATCTTCGATGATGATTCGCCTGCTTGCGGCTGATAATCCATCAAGTCGTACGCGCCGCGATGGATCCAGCGAGTGTCACCAGTGCGCAGAAGATGTGCAATTTGAGATCGCTTCAGCGTCAGCATCCCGCAGACGTCCCAGCCTGAGAAAGCAAATACACCAGGCTGCCACGCGTTGAACATGGCTAGCAACACGTGCGCCTGTGTGACCTGCTCGATGACCTCATGGTCAAGTATCGATATGTCGGTGATCCCCAACGAGGCAGTAATGATAGTTGCGGTCGTGGACGCTATTCCGTTAGTCGTGAAGATGTCGTTGTACGACGCGGCGGCGCCGGTAAGCCGCTCGATAAGCTCCGCACGAATTCTGATCGCCAACTCCGCACCGGTCATGTCGGTGCCACGGAAATGGAAAATGTCGTCTCGGTGCGTTGCGGCGAAATGCACCAACTCATAGGTCAACTCGTCGTGATTTTGGAGGGCATGCACCAAAGAGATTGGTTGCAGGCCCATCCGGAGGGCAGTGCTCAGAGTGAGACGCAAGAACTCGGTGTCGCCGGTAGCCAAAGCATGGTGGTACGCCGGGCGGCTGACATAGTCGTAAGAGAGATCGGCGCCGAGCTCGCTGGTGTTCTTGATGTCGTCGATGGCCAGGTTCAGCTCCTGGAATGTGAAGCCGCCGACCTTGCGCACCATGCTCGCGATCATCTGGTTGGCGGCCTCCGAGAGGGGATGTCCTTCCGACCAGGCGGGAGCGCCGCCTTCGGCGCTCTTCTCCACACCGAGGAAGCCGTTGGCATCCAGCCTCAACGCACCGGCCCCAAGGTCATGCAGCGCGTGCAAAGCGTCACCCATCACCAGCCGCATGCCGGCGCTCGTGGGGTCCAGCCAGTTGATCGATGGCTGACCATCCTTGAAGTAGTGCAAATACACCCAGCGACGGTCCACCCCGTCTACACCAGTGACGACCGCGGTGGCGCTCCAGTTCGTGTCTTTGACACCCGGCTCATGGAAGATAACCCGCTGCATCTTGCCGATGATGTAACCGGCCTTCGTGAGCCGATCCTCGGCCTCCAGATCGAGGTTGACCGAGTCCTTTCCTTGTGGAACCGGAGGCAAGAGATGCCAGTCCTCGGGCGGGATCTCCACCATGTGGTAGATGCCGGGATAGTCACCAACCTTCATCTCCGCCAGACGAAAGTCGGCACCCTTGCCCGTGTGGCCCGGCACGATGTCATCGATGATGGTGCCTCCGTGCGCGGCCGCCACCTCACACATTGACCGGAACTCCACCTCAGTGCCGAATGCCTCATCGATCCGAGTGCTGATTCGGTCGAAATGCCCGTCCACGCTAGGTGTCACGTCCCAACCAGAGATACCGCCGGCCCGCTTGACTGGTCCGGTGTGCACCGCGTCGACCCCGATAGCCTCAAATAGCCGCCACAGGTCCTCGTCCGCCAACATGCGGAGGAACGACTCACCGGCCCTCGTGATCATCGAGATGGGGTACGCCGTGAACCACACGGACGCCTTTTGGGTTGCAGCCCGGGGATTCGATTGAGCGAATGATCTTTGGGACATACCACCCGAGCCGGCGAACTGGGAAGCAACCGCCGCGCCGCGTGCCAGCATCGACTCCTGCTGTAGCCATTCGACGTAGCCTCGATCTATAGCGCTGCCGCTCACAACCAGCTCTCCCCGTTCTCCAACTAGCCACGTGGTGCTGCTAGCCCACTCGACGTTCAATGGACTCGCCGATTACCAGGCTCAGGCCCACCCCGCACCAGACCAGCATCCAATTCTGTCGCCATCCGCTCCGTCGTTAGACCGACTTCGGATCTATTGAGGGGCGCGCAAGGGCAATCCACTCCGCCCCCATAGCCCAAGACTGAAGACGCTTCGGTTTGGGGGGCGTGACGTGGGTCGTCGATACTCAGGACTTCGCGAGATAGCCGCGCCGCGTCATCTCGTACGTGGCCAGCACCTCGACCAGAAAGTCGCCGGCAGTGGCGGTCAAGCCGTCGAGCTCCTCGGGGCTGCCGGTGCCGAGGACTTCGCGGAGGACGTCATGGTGCACTTGCACAAGATCAAGAATGGTTAGTCCGTCCACGACGGCGGACCGGCCGATCTGGTAGCCGGCGTCAAGCGCAGCCTCATCCCGGTTCGGGAGATACCGCAAAAAGGCCGCCCGGTAGTTGCGGCGTAGGCGCTCTAGGGCGTTCACGGGCGGAAGTGTGGTTCGGTGCCGTCCGGCGCAGGCAGGCTATGCGTTCCGCCGAGGTAGGCCAGGCCTTCTTCGAGGTCGAGTGCGGTGTGTACGGTGCCGGTACCCAGACCAAGGGCGACCATTGAGAAGGCGACGTCCGGCTGGATGCCGACGATCACGGTTTCGGCCCCGCGCAGTCGCGCCATCTCGGCGAGAGTACGGAGCGTACGCGCGCCAAAGGAATCGAGAACATCCAGAGCAGCCACGTCGATGATCACGCCGCGGGCGCGATCCCGGCCTATCTGCTCGATCAAATTCCGCTGGAATCGCACCATCTCGGAGTCATCGAGAGCGGTGTGAATTGACGCGATCAGGTTGTCGCCCTGTCGCAAAATCGAGACCAGCCCCGGCCCTTCGTCCACTATCCGGCTGTTCCGTCCTGCTCCGAGTTGTAGCCGAGCAGGCGCTCGGCTTCTTCGATACCGCCCTGCAGATCACCGATCGTGTGCATCTTGCTGAGGTCGACGCCGATCGTCACCAGCGTCTGGGCAATCTTCGGTGACAGCCCGGTAATGATGACGCTGGCGCCCATCAGACGTGACGCATCCACGGTCTGCACAAGGTGATTGGCTACTGCCTCGTCGACCTCCGGCGCCCCGGTGACGTCGATCACCACCACCCTCGCCCGGTGAGTGCGGATACCGGTCAGCAACTGCTCGGTCAGCTGACGCGCGCGTTCGGTGTCGAGGATCCCGATGATTGGCAGGATTAGCAGCTGCTCCCGGACAGGCAGGACCGGCGTGGACAGCTCACGGATGGAGTCCTGCTGCTGTCGAATGATCCGTTCCCGTTCCTCCACAAAACTGACGGCCACGGTGTTGGCAATCCGGTTCGCCGCGGGCTCGTAAGCATCGAGTACCCGGTTCAGGAAATCAAAGTCTCTTTGGTACTTCTCGAACAGCGATCGGGCGAGTACGTCGCGTAGCAGCAGCACGATGCCGACGACCTCGTGCGTCTCGACGCCGCGGGGAATGATGCGCTCGGAGAGATCGCGGGCATAGTCCTGCAGGGCTTCCACGCTGCCCGTTTCGAGGACCTCGACGTAGTTGTCGTAGACCGAGGTCGTTTCGTCGGTCGTCTCCTGCGGCGTCATCGCTTCGAGGAGGTGGGCCCCGTGGATCCGGTTCGCCCACTCTTCACGTAGCCGGCTGCGATGCTCACGCAGGTGCGCGACCAGCTGGGGTAGCAGATCGTCCTCGTCTACGCGATCGATGGCAGGGGAAGCATCCGCTAAACGCTCAGCCGTCGGTGAATCCTGGGTCATGGTCATCCTTCCGTTCGCCACTTGGTCATCGTCACGGTCGTGCCAACGTTGATCTCAGATGTGAGCGTGAACTCATCCATCAGGCGGCGGGCACCGGGCAGGCCCAGCCCCAGACCGTTGTAGGTGCTGTAGCCGTCCGCGAGCGCCTGGTCGATGTCCGGAATGCCAGGCCCACTATCCCGGGCAACAATCCGGATACCCGGCCGCGGCTGGTCTACGAGCTCGATGTACACCTGGCCCTTGGCGGCGAAGCGCACAATGTTCCGAGCTATCTCCGACACGGCAGTTGCGATCAGGGTCAGGTCGGTCCGCGAGAAGTCGAGCCTGGTTGCCAGCTCCCGCGCGCTCTTCCTGGCCCGCACTACATCAGCATCGCGCTGGATGCGAATCGTGATCTCGTTCTCGCCTTCCGGCCGTCGTTCGAGAAGCGGCTCACTGAGCTTGGCACACAACTCACACTCCAAGACATGCCGGGCGGCATCGACCTCGCGCTGACGACGCCGATCGCCCCCCGATATGGCATACAGCACGGGACGGCAACGATCGGTCGGCGGTTCGGCGTCGTGCAGAGCCAGCAAATACTCCACCCGCATACGAGCCCGCGTCCGGTTGAGCTGGGCCGCCACGGCGCCGGCTGTCGTATTGAGTTCAGTCGCTAAGGATCTCATGTCCTGCCCGGACACCTCATGGGCCAGCAGCGTCTGTTGCTCCCGTTCAGAAAGATGCCCGAGCGCAGCGGAGACCGCCGCGCGCTCCTCTTCTTTGAGGAGTCGCTCATCCGGAGCGTCGACGTGGTCCATCCCGACTACGCGGTGCTGGTTTCGCCGCTGGGTGTCCTGCGACCGCCACATCGAAGCGATCACGTGCCGCGCCGTCGTAATGGCGTACGGCTCAAGCATCCCCGGCTCGATGCGGTTTGCGGCAGCCAGCACCTTGACGAGCGTCTCTTGGACCAGATCCTCAGCAGCCGCTTCATTTCCCACCCGAGAGAAGACGATCCGCCGCAGCATCGGCAACAGCGACGCGACATCGGGCGCGGCGTCCGAGTCCGGCCGAGCTCCATCGAGCTCCGCACCCTCCATGACTGGAACACTACGCCCGATCACCCGAGCGGTATTCGCTGTAAACATCGGCACAGGCCTGCAGCATGCGATTCATATACCTCGGCGGGTCGGGCACTCGGGCAGAACTTGTGAATGGTGCTCGATTGACACGTCGGTCGGCCGGGCGGTGGACCACCTCTGCATTCAACCTCGAAACCATCCTGGATCGCCGGGCGCGCGCTCGAGTCCGCATTCATCAAACCTGGG
>DASRYP010000707.1:0-11318 GCA_035687165.1 Actinoplanes sp.
GGGGGTGAGCGCCGGCGCGTCGCGCTCGCCGCGCTGCTCGTGCGCGAGAGCGATCTGCTGATCCTCGACGAGCCCACCAACCACCTTGACGTCGCCGGTGTCGACTGGCTCGCCCGCCACCTGCTCACCCGCCGTGGCGCCCTCGTCGTGGTCACCCACGACCGGTGGTTCCTCGACGCCGTCTGCACCGCGACCTGGGAGGTCGCCGACGAGCAGGTCCACGCGTACGAGGGTGGCTACGCGGCCTGGACACTCGCCCGCGCCGAACGCCAGCGCGTCGCCGCGGTCCTCGAGTCCCGCCGGCAAAACTTGCTACGCAAAGAGATCGCCTGGCTGCGCCGCGGCCCGCCGGCCCGTACCTCCAAGCCCCAGTTCCGCATCGACGCCGCGAACGCGTTGATCGCCGACGTCCCGCCCGTGCGCGACCAGGTCAGCCTTCAGCGGCTCGCCACCTCGAGGCTCGGCAAACAGGTCTACGACCTGGAGAACGTCACGCTGCACGCGGGCCCCAAGGAGATTCTCGACGGGCTCACCTGGCAGGTCGGGCCGGGCGACCGGTTCGCCATCCTCGGCGCCAACGGGGCCGGCAAGACCACCCTGCTGCGCCTGCTCGCCGGCCTCACCAAGCCCGACGGCGGACGCCTGGTCACCGGCTCCACCGTGCGGGCCGCGTTCCTCTCCCAGGAGCTCAAGGAGCTTCCCGGCGACCTGCGCCTGCTCGAGGCGGTGGAAGAGGTGGCCAAGCGGGTGAAGCTCGGCGACCGGGAGCTTTCCGCCGGCCAGCTCGCCGAGGTGTTCGGCTTCACCGACAAGCGCATCTGGACCCCGGTCAGCGACCTCTCCGGCGGCGAGCGGCGCCGGCTGCAGCTGCTGCGGCTGCTCGCCACCGAGCCCAACGTGCTGCTGCTCGACGAGCCCACCAACGACCTCGACACCGACACCCTGGCCGCGCTCGAAGACCTGCTCGACTCGTGGCCGGGCACGATGATCGTGGCCAGCCACGACCGCTACCTGGTCGAACGGGTCACCGACACGGCATACGGGATGTTCGGCGACGGCCACCTCGTGCACCTGCCCGGCGGCGTCGAGGAATACCTCGCCCGCACCGCCGCCCGCGAAGGGCAGGGCATCGGGGCGCAGCTCACCGGCGGACGCAAGGAAGCGTCACCGGCCGTCAGCGGCCTCTCCGCGGCCGAGCTGCGCCAAGCCCGCAAAGACCTGTCCCGCATCGAGCGGCAGCTCGCCAAACTCGACGAGCGCGTCGTCAAGCTCAATGAGAAATTGGCGGAGCACGGCAGCGACTACGACAAAGTCATGGAACTGGACGCGCAGCTCAAAGCCGCGCAGCAGGAACGTGCCGAGGCCGAGGAGGCTTGGCTCGAGCTGGCCGAGCAGGTGCCCGGAAACTGATCCGGGGGGTGTGCCTGCGCCGCTCGACCGGGATACGCGAGAATCGGCGGGTACAACACCTGACCTTGGAGACGGACACCATGGCGCACACCCCGGTCAACCACCCGCTGCGGCCCATCTACCGCGCATGGAGCTTCGTCGCCGGCGCCTACCTGGTCGTGTTCGGGATCGTCGGACTGATCCAGACCGCGGGGGACAGCTTCACCGGGCGCACCGGGGTGCACGTCTTCGGCCAGGAGACCAATCTGCTCTGGTCGATCCTCGTCCTCGTCGTCGGCGCGATCGTGCTCGGCGCCGCGGCCATCGGCCGCAACCTCGACACCGCGGCCGACAAGTACGTGGGCTGGGGCCTGCTGGTCCTCGGCAGCTATGAGCTGGGCGCCAGCCGCACCGATGCCAGCATCTTCGGCTTCAGCGTCGCCACGGTCGTCGTCACATACCTCGTGGGCCTCGTCCTGATCACCTCGAGCCTCTACCTCAAGGTTGCCCCCCAGCAGGCCGTCGGCGCCCCGCGACAGGTGAGGGAGGGCCGCACCGCCTGATGGCGCACTATCCCCTTAACCATCCCCTGCGCCCCCTCTACCGTTTCCTCGCGTTCCTTGCCGCGGCCTACCTGACGCTCTTCGGCGCCATCGGTCTCGGCGTGACCGCGGGCGACCCGTTCTTCCACCGCGGCGGCGAGTGGGTGCTCGGGCTGCGCACCAACCCGGCCGCGGCCTGGATCAGCCTGCTGGCCGGCCTCGTCCTGCTGATCGCCGTGGTCGTCGGCCGCAACGTCTATTACCAGGTCGCGATCCTGCTCGGCTGGGGGATCCCGGCGTTCGCCATGTTCCTGATGGCCGCTCTCCAGACCGACGCGAACGTCTTCAACGCCTCGATGATCAACGTGGTGGTGCTGGCGGTCCTCGGGCTGATCGTGCTGACCGGCGGCCTCTATGGCAAGGTGGGCAGCGAAGAAGCCGCGCGCGGCGAATCTCAGGCTGCGCACGGCTCCCACTGACGTGCTCTCCGGGGCGCACTCTCCGGGCGCTGACTTTCCGGTGCTAACGCATTTTGCGGGTCAGTAGCGTCGGCTTCGCCTCGAGATGCGACAAGCCGTTCCACGCCAGGTTCACCAGGTGAGCGGCGACCATTTCCTTCTTCGGCTTGCGCGCCTCACGCCACCACTGGCCCACCAGCGCGACCATGCCCACCAGGGCCTGCGAATAGAGCTCGGCGAATTTCGGATCAAGGCCGCGGCTCTTGAACTCGGCACCCAGGATGTGCTCCACCTGGTGCGCCACATCGTTCATCACGCTCGAGAACGTGCCCGCCGGAGAAAGCACCGGCGACTCGCGCACCAGCACCCGGAACCCGTGCGGCTCCTCCTCGATGTAGTCCAGCAGAGCCAGCGCGGCCTGCTCGAGCAGCTCCCGCGGGTCCCCCGCGGTCAGCGCCGCCGCGATCCGGTCGAGCAGCGCCCGCACCTCACGGTCGACGACGACCGCGTACAAGCCTTCTTTACCGCCGAAGTGCTCGTAGACCACCGGCTTGGACACCTTGGCCCGGGCGGCGACCTCTTCCACACTGGTCGCGTCGAACCCGCGCTCGGCGAAAAGCTGCCGGCCGATCGCGATCAACTGCTCCCGGCGCTGCGCGGCCGACATGCGCACCCGAGGGGTCGCGGCCGGCCGCACGCGCCGCTGCCTGTCGCCGGCGTCGTCTGGATCGGTCACCCGGTCATCCTGCCAGTTCTGTGCAGGCGGCAATGCCCCCGTGACACCGGTCACGCCTTGGACATCTTCGCGGCGAGCCGCTGCTCGGACGGCCACTTCGCGTTCCAGGCCCAGCCCGCCTTCTCGAACAGCCAGATCAGCCGGGCCGAGATGTCGATCTGACCGCGCAGCACACCGTGCCGGGCCGAGGTCGGGTCGGCGTGGTGCAGGTTGTGCCAGCTCTCCCCGAACGAGATGATCGCCAGCGGCCAGAAGTTCGCCGCCTTGTCACCGTTACGCACCTCGAACGGCCGCTCGCCGTAGACGTGACACACCGAGTTGATCGACCACGTGACGTGGTGCAGCAGGCCGATCCGCACGATGCCGGCCCAGAAGAACGCGGTCAGCGCACCCTGCCACGACCAGGTCACCAGACCGCCGATCAGGGCCGGCCCGAGCGTCGAGAAGAGCACGATCGGTCCGAACGCCTTGTCGATCCGGTCGATGTCCTTGTCCGCCATCAGATCCGGCGCGAACCGCTCCCGGTTGGACAGCTCACGGCTGAACATCCAGCCCATGTGCGCATACCAGAGGCCCTTGGTCAGCGCCCAGAAGCCGTTGCCGTAGCGCCAGGGGGAGTGGGGGTCACCCTCCTGGTCGCTGAACGCGTGGTGCCGCCGGTGGTCGGCCACCCACTGGATGACGTTGCCCTCGATCGCCAGTGAACCGGACAGTGCCAGCGCGACGCGCAGCCACCGCTTGGCCTTGAACGATCCGTGTGTGAAGTAGCGGTGGAAGCCGACCGTGATGCCGAGCCCCGAGATCAGGTAGAAGACGGTCGCGATCGCCACGTCGGTCCAGGAGAGCCAGCCGCCCCAGGCGACCGGGATGGCCGCGAAGACCGCCAGGAACGGCACGATCACGAAGCCGTAGAGCGCGATGAGGATGCCGCGCGACTGCGGGCCTTCGGTGAGCGGCTTGGCGCCGGGCTTGGGTGCGGCCTCGATGGTGGACGTCATGACACCTCACTGAACTGCGGGGATGGATGGGAGCGAGATCAATTACTTACGCCTACGTCACCGTAACTTACGCAACCGTAACTGTCGCGGCTCGAGCCACCAAGGGAATCTTCGAACCGCCGGACTTGAACTCGGCGCCACGACATCCGCGATTGCCGGCTGGTGGTCGGTTGGGGAATCAGGCAGGCGAGTCGGGCAGGCGAGTCAGGCAGGGGATTCCGGCGAGTGGCGAACGGTGGGGTGCCGCTAAGATGTAGCCGGTAGGCAGGACACGAGGAATTTGTCCGAAATAGGTCCCGGATCGTCTAATGGTAGGACCACGGCTTTTGGTGCCGTTTATAGGGGTTCGAATCCTCTTCCGGGAGCAGCGTGTTTACGGCTGTGTTGTCGCCGCCTCTTCTGAGTGACTACTGCGAACACTGGAGCACCGCGTGAGTCAGGCCCCTCGTCGTACCGTCATCGTCCTCGCTGCCGGCGAAGGCAAGCGGATGAAGTCCGCCACGCCCAAGGTGCTGCATCCGCTGCTCGGGCGTTCGCTGCTCGGGCACGTGCTGGCCGCCTCGGCGGCGGCCGGGACCGGGCAGACTATCGTGGTCGTAGGGCACCAGGCCGAGCAGGTCGAGGCGCACCTGGCCGCGGTAGCACCGGCCGTCACGTCGGTGCTGCAGGCCGAGCAGAACGGCACGGGGCACGCGGTGCGGATCGCGCTCGAGGCGGTGCCCGACGTGACCGGGACCGTGGTCGTGCTCAGTGGTGATGTGCCGCTGCTGCGGGCCGAGACCGTGGCCGGTCTGATCGAGGCGCACGAGTCCGGTGGCCGGGGTGCGACCGTGCTGGCGGCCGAGGTCGGAGACCCGGCGGGGCTGGGGCGGATCGTGCGGGACTCGGCGGGCAACCTGGAGCGGATCGTCGAGGAGCGGGACGCCTCGGCCGAGGTGCGGGCCATTCGTGAGATCAACGCGGGCATCTACGCCTTCGACGTGGTGTCGCTGCGGGAGGCGTTGTCGAAGCTGTCGACCGACAACGAGCAGGGCGAGGAGTACCTGACCGACGTGTTCGGAATTCTCGCCTCGGTGGGTCACCCGGTCGGGGTCTTCGTGGCGCCGGACGCCGACGAGACGCTGGGCTGCAACGACCGGGCCGAACTGGCGCGTCTGCGGGCGCTGCTGCGTGATCGGGTGAACGAGGCCTGGATGCGGTCGGGGGTGTCGATCCTGGACCCGGCGACGACGTGGATCGACGTGACGGTGACGCTCGAGCCGGACGCCGAGATCGACCAGAACTCCCAGCTAATCGGGGAGACGAGTGTCGCCGCGGGGGCGATCGTCGGGCCCGATTCGACGCTGATCGACACCACCGTGGGTGCGGGCGCGGTGGTGCTGCGGACGCATTCGATCGGGGCCGTGATCGGGGCGGAGGCGACCGTGGGGCCGTTCTCGTTCCTGCGCCCGGGGACACGGCTGGGGCGCAAGGCCAAGGTGGGCGGCTTCGTCGAGACGAAGAATGCCGAGCTGGGCGACGGCGCGAAGGTTCCGCACCTCTCTTATGTGGGGGACGCCACGATCGGGGCGAAGGCCAACATCGGGGCGGGGACGATCTTCGCGAACTACGACGGGGTCGCCAAGAACCACACCACGGTGGGTGAGGCCGCGTTCGTGGGGTCCGACACCGTGCTGATCGCGCCGGTCGAGATCGAGCCGGGGGCGTACGTGGCGGCGGGCAGCGCGATCGCGAAGACCGTGCCGGCGGGCAGCCTCGGGGTAACGCGAGCACCGCAGCGCAACGTGGAGGGCTGGGTCGGTCGTCGCCGGGCCGGCACGGTCTCCGCCGAGGCGGCCGAGCGGGCGTTGGCCGACAAGGACGCGGGCGGCGAGATCAGCACCGCCGAGTGACGTGCGGAGTGACTGGTCAGGGCGTCCGGGCGGGGCCAGGAGCGCTAGCGGGTATCCGACAACTGGGGTCCTGCGCGTTCCTGATCGGGGTGGCGCGGGTACCGGTTGAATGAACGGCTCTGAGCTGGCGTGATCCGGCGAAGGTGAGGCATCCCACGCGGCGGACGCGGAACGTGGCGGGAAAGTGGCCGCGAGGGATACTTCACGGGAATCACATCCCCACCCCCTCGATCCAACGGGAGTAGCGAGCCGATGGGCAGCATCGTCGCGGAGAACCGCAAGTCTCTGATGCTCTTCTCCGGACGGGGTTTCCCGGAGCTGGCCGAGGAGATCGGTCAGGTGCTCGGCGTCGCGCCGACCCCCGCCGACTCGTACGAGTTTGCCAACGGTGAGATCTTTGTCCGCTTCAAGGACTCCGTGCGCGGCTCGGACGCCTTTGTCGTGCAGTCGATGACCGAGGGTGTCAACCGCTGGGTCATGGAGACCCTGATCATGATCGACGCGTTGAAGCGTGGGTCGGCCAAGCGGATCACCGTCGTGTTGCCGTTCTATCCGTACTCGCGGCAGGACAAGAAGCACCGCGGGCGTGAGCCGATCTCGGCCCGCCTGGTGGCCGACCTGCTGAAGACCGCGGGTGCCAACCGCATCCTCACGGTCGATCTGCACACCGCACAGATCCAGGGCTTCTTCGACGGGCCGGTCGACCACCTGTTCGCGATGGACATCCTGGCCGAGCACGTGCAGAGCAAGTACGCGGGCCGGCCGATGACCGTGGTCGCGCCGGACTCGGGCCGCGTTCGGGTGGCCGAGCGGTGGACCGACCGGCTGGGCGGCTGCCCGTTGGCGTTCATCCACAAGACGCGTGATCCGCTGAAGCCGAACCAGGTGGTGGCGAACCGGGTCGTCGGTGAGGTCGAGGGCCGGGTGTGCCTGATCGTCGACGACATGATCGACACCGGCGGGACGATCACGAAGGCAGCCGACATCCTCTGGGACGAGGGCGCGGCCGACGTGATCGTGGCTTCGACGCACGCGCTGCTGTCCGACCCGGCGACCGAGCGGCTGAAGAACAGCCGGATCAGCGAACTGGTCGTGACGAACACGCTGCCGCTGCCGCCCGAGAAGCGTCTCGACAAGATCACCGTGTTGTCGATCGCGCCGCTGCTGGCCCGGGCTATCCGTGAGGTCTTCGACGACGGTTCGGTGACGACCCTGTTCGGTGGCCTGAGCTGAAGCACGCCTGAACCGCCGGCCGGCACCAGGGCCCGCGGGTGGCACCAGGGCCCGCGGGTGGCGTTGGTAACCCGCGGGCGGGCGGCGGCGCGGAGCCTTCGGGCTGCGGCGGGGAGTGGGCGAGTTCGGCTTTCGTTGCAGGCCCGGCCGGTCGGGCGGCAGCGGGATCGGGACGGCACTCGGCCGCCGGCCGGCGTGTTCGCGTCGGAGAAAACGTACTTTCGCGGTTTTGTGATTCTGGTGGCCTGAAAATTGGCATACCAGCCGCGGTGAGCAGGGATGATTGCCCGGATTGCGGTGGGGTGTTCCCCGGATTCTGAGGTACCGCGCGGGTGAAGTTTCCAGGTCGCGCCGCACGGCGGCGGACCCGCTGAGTCGTGCGCCCGGCTGGAAGGTAAGATAGTGCGGTTGCCACGGCGAGGGTGCCCCGCGGTTTGCTGAGGTTCGCAGCCGCTCGGGGGCACCGTCATCGACGCGGTGCTCCGGGCCTGTGCCCAGCGCGCCCCCTTGCCCGGCAGCGCCGACGACGGCCACCAGCACCGACGGCGGCCGATTGCCACGCACTGCCGGACCTTCAGCCCGCCGACTTAGTCGCAGCCCGATCGAAGAGTTTCAGGAGTTTCCCCGTGTCCGAGGTAAAGATCAGCGCCGAGCCCCGCACCGAGTTCGGCAAGGGTGGTGCCCGCCGCACGCGCCGGGCCGGTTTGGTGCCCGCCGTGCTTTACGGCCACGGCGAGAAGCCGCAGCACATCGCGCTGCCGGCCCGTGAGTTCGCCGCCGCGATTCGGCATGGTGGGCTCAACCAGGTTTTCACGATCGACATCAATGGCGCGTCCGGCACGACGCTGGCGCTCCCCAAGGCGATCCAGCGTGACCCGATCAAGGACACCTACGAGCACGTTGACCTGATCATCGTGAAGCTCGGCGAGAAGGTCCAGGTCGACGTCCCGGTGACGCTGATCGGCGAGGCCGCTCGCAACACGCTGGTCGTCAGCGAGTCGACCACGCTGGCCGTGGTCGCCGAGGCGATGCACCTGCCGAACGAGCTTCAGGTCTCCATCGAGGGCCTCGAGGCGGGCGCTCAGGTGACCGCGGGCGACGTGACGCTGCCGCAGGGCACCGAGCTGGCCGTCGAGCCCGACTACGTGCTCGCGATCGTCTCGCAGGCGCAGACCGCCGAGCAGCTCGAGGGCGACACCGAGGGTGGCGAGGAGGGCGGCGCGACCGCCGAGTCCGCGGCCGCGGAGTAAGACCGCCTAGTCGGCGTACGAGCAATGACCGGGGAAAGTGCCATGCGGCACTTTCCCCGCTTGTGTTTGCGACAGGTCTGTGGAGGCGCAGTGAGCGACGAGTCGCCGTGGCTGGTGGTCGGTCTCGGTAACCCGGGTAAGCAGTACGCCGGCAATCGGCACAACGTGGGTTTCCGGGTGGTTGATCTGCTGGCGTCCCGGGTGGGTGCGAAGTTCGGTCGGTCGAGGCGCACCAACGCCGAGGTGGCGGAGGGCCGACTGGGATTCGGTGGTCCGAAGCTGGTGCTGGTGAAGCCGCTGACCTTCATGAACTTGTCGGGCACGCCGGTGGTGTCGCTGGCCCAGTTCTTCAAAGTGCCGGTGTCGAACGTGATTGCCGTGCACGATGAGTTGGATGTGCCTTTCGGGCAGGTACGGGCCAAGCGTGGCGGTGGTGAGGGTGGCCACAACGGACTACGTTCCATGTCGAAGTCGCTGGCGACCAAGGAGTACGCGCGGGTGCGGTTCGGGATCGGCCGTCCGCCCGGCCGGCAGGATCCGGCCGACTACGTGCTCGCCGACTTCTCCGGTGTGGAGCGCAAGGAGCTGGACTTCCTCGTCGATCGGGCGGCCGACGTGGTCGAGGCGATCGTGCATGAGGGCGTGGAGTGGGCGCAGAACAAATACCACGGCAATTGATGCCGCGCGCTCCGAACAAATAGATCGTATGGGCGGTTTTGTCCGTCCCTCGGTCCCGTGACGCTCTTGACTGTCCGACCGTTGGTCACACGTATGCACCGGTTAGGTGCGTTATGACCGGTGGTGGGGGGAGGCTCGGGGTGCAGCAGGACCTGTCGGCGCAGGAGTCGGTGCTGACTCAGCCGACGGTGCTGATGCCCGCGGTCCGTCCGGTGCGGCCGTCGGTCCGTCCGCCGGATGGCCTCGGTCGGGCCGATCACGGTGCCCGGCGGTCCCTGATCCCGACACTGATCGCCCCCTCGAACGCGCCACCCGCGGGAGCGGCGCGTGGCAGCGTCTCGAGCACAGCCGCGATGCGCGGCGGACCGGGGCCGGTCACGGCCCGCCCGAACGCGGGACGGCCGAAGGCGCCGGTCCGGCCGGAGAACGCGTCGCCGCGAACCATCCGGGGCGCGTCCGATCCGGCCCGCAACAAGGCGATCGATCGGCACTGGTCGAAGCGCCCGAACCAGTCGGAGGCGGTCCGCCCGGCGGCGCGTCCGTTCATCCGGTCGCGCGGTCGGCACGCGGCCATGTCGCGGCGGCAGCGCTGGGAAAGACGCTATGTCCGGTCGCTGGTGCTCTGCGATCTGGTGGCGGGGTCGGCGGCCGGCGCGATCACCTTCGGGGTGCGCTTCGGCGACGAGGTGACCATCTACAACCGCTCGTACATGGTTCTCTCGGCGCTGCTGCCGCTGTTACTGATGATGGTGCTCGCGCTCTCGCGGGCCTACGAGCGGCGCTACCTTTTTGTCGGCACCGACGAGTACCAGCGGGTCTTCCGGGCCGGGGTCGGCCTGATCGCCGGGGCGGCCGTGGTGTCGTACGCGCTTGATCTTGATCTGGCCCGGGGTTATGTCCTGGCCGCACTGCCGATGGCGGTTGCCTCGTCGGGGGTGCTGCGCTTCGCCCTGCGGAAGCGGCTGCATCGGTCGCGGGCCCGCGGGGAGAGCCTGCGCCGGGTGATCCTGGTCGGGCACGAACTTGCGGCCATCGGCATGTCCCGGCAGCTGCGGCGGGAGCGCTATCACGGGCTCGAGGTGGTGGGCGCGTGCCTGCCGCCGGGGCACGACGGCGAGGGTGTGGACAGTTCGCCGGGGCTGGCCGTCTATGGCACGTTCGACGATGTGGCCGGCGCGGTCGAGGAAGCCGACGCCGACACGGTGGTGGTGCTGAGCTGTCCCGAACTGGACGGCGAGGCGCTGCGCCGGCTGGCCTGGCGGCTGGAACGCGACGAGGTCGACCTGGTCGTGGCGAGCGCCCTGGTCGATGTGGCGGGGGCACGCACGACGATCCGACCGTTCGACGGGCTGCCGATGCTGCACGTCGAGCATCCGCGGCTGCACGGCGGATCGCGGCTGGTCAAGGAGGTGTGCGACCGGCTCGGCGCCCTCGCTCTATTAATGATCTTCGGTCCGTTGCTGCTCGGCGTCGCACTGTCGGTGCGATGCACTTCGCGCGGGCCGGTACTCTTTCGACAGGTACGGGTCGGGCGTGACGGCCGCCTGTTCCGCATCTTCAAGTTCCGAAGCATGTATGTGGATGCCGAGGCGCGGCTTGCCGAGTTGCGGCATCTGAACGAGCATGACGGCGTGCTCTTCAAGATCCGGGACGATCCGCGGGTGACCCGGGTCGGCCAGTATCTGCGTCGTTTCTCGCTGGACGAGCTGCCGCAGCTGTTGAACGTGCTGCTGGGGCAGATGTCGCTGGTCGGACCGCGGCCGCCGCTGCCGTCCGAGGTGGCGGCGTACGCCGACGACGTGCGGCGCCGGCTCGCCGTCAAGCCGGGCATGACCGGTCTGTGGCAGGTATCCGGACGGTCGGACCTGCCGTGGGAGGAAGCTGTCCGGCTGGACCTGCGCTATGTGGAGAACTGGACCCTCAGCTTGGATCTGGTCATCCTGTTGCGCACCATGACCGCAGTGGTGCGGTCGTCCGGGGCGTACTGACTTAAGGGAGCGGCAGAAGAATGGGCGAGCGGACAGAGACGTCGGCGCGCGTGAACTCCCCGCGGGAGAGCAGCGAGGGCGGCCCCCCGCCAGTCATCGACGCGGCCTTCGCCCGCTGGCTGGTCGACCGGGCCGGGCAGACTCTGGTGCAGGT
>DASRYP010000708.1:0-5135 GCA_035687165.1 Actinoplanes sp.
GGCAGCGCTGGATCGCCTTCTCGGTGAGCTCGGCCAGCCGCAGCATATCGCCGCCGGGGCGCATCATGTCGTTGCCACCGCCGTTGAGCGTCAGCAGCGTGGGCTGCGGCGAGAGCGCCAACGCGGCGTCGAGCTGCTCAGTGACGATCGGCTCGAGCAGGCGCCCGCGGATGGCGAGATTAGCGTATTGCACCGTCGTGCCCTCGCCGGCCGCCAGACCCGCGGCGAGCAGGTCGGTCCACCCGCGCACCGAGCCGTCGAGCTGGTCGTCGCCGACCCCCTCGGTGAAACTGTCGCCGATCGCCACGTACCGCATAGTCACGCCGAACCCTCCCGAAACTCGCCCCTTCCGAGGCACCCGGCCGAGGCTATCGGACGGGTCCCCCGAGCACGGGGCTTCGCGACCGGCGTCATACCGTCAGCCGGGGGCGTCAATCGATCAATGGGCGGACCTCCTCCGCGATGAAGCGCACGTAGGTCTCCGGGTCCTCGCCGGCCACGGGCTGCAGGATGACCTTGCTCGCGCCGGCCGCCACGAACTCCGCCACCCCGGCCGCGATCTCGGCCGGGGTGCCGGACAGGCCGGGGTATTCGATCTTGTCGAACTCCGCGTCGGCGAGCAGCCTGGCTCGTGCGTCGGGCCCGGTGAGGGCGGGCACGAAGACGACGAGCTCGGCGTCGGCGACGACCTTGGCCGTCGCGGCGACCATCGCCGGGGACGTGCCGCCGGAGAGCACGACGGCGTCGCCCACCTCGCCGGCGAGCGCGATCGTCTTGGGGCCGCCGGCCGCCACCGAGAGCACCGGCGGCACCGCGGGCGGCCAGTCGAGGCGGACGTTGTCGAGCTTGACGTAGCGACCGGAGACCGTGACCGACTCGCCTTGGAGCAGGGCGCGCAACGCCGTCGCGTATTCCCGCAGGAGCGTGAGCGGCGACTCGGCCCGGCCGCCCACCTGGCCCATCCACTCCTGCACGCCGTGACCGATGCCGGGCAGGGCGCGGTCGCCGAAGATGCGGCCGAGCGTGGCGATCTCCATCGCCAGCGAGGCAACATTGCGGAACGGGACCGGCATGATACCGATGCCGACGCGCAGATTCTCCGTCCAGGCCAGGGCGGCAGTGGCGGCGGTCAGCCCGCCGTTGCGGAAGCAGTCCTCCCACAACCACAGCTCTTCGAGGCCGGCTTGATCGGCGGCTCGGGCCACCAGGCGCAGGGACTCGGGCGGGTTGTGCGGCAGGAAGATCGCACCGATCGTCGTCATGAGCCGATTCTGCCCGGACCCCCCGACACTTTCCGCCGCTTGTGTTCACGGCGACTGTTCACGGCGACCGGTCGGCCCCTGCGATACCTGTTGATTCTTATATAAGCTTGGCCTTAAAGATGCGGCGAAAATGTCGGCGGGGCCCGATAGCTTCTCCCTTGCGGATCGGCGCCACGGGGGCGTCGATCCGTCCACAAGTCGACTACCGATTCAGGCTAACCACAAGGGCTTCCGCCGCCCGGCGAGCGCGGTCGCGCAACTCCGGCGGCGACTCGATCGTGAAGGGCACACCCAGCACGCCGAGCACCATCACCGGCCAGCCCAGTTCGTCGGTGCTCATCCGCAGCCGGCACGAGCCCTCCGCGAATTCCTCGGCCGTGCCGTAATGGCCGATCAGGGCCCGCACCGACGCGGCACCGGTCTGGAGGACGACCGACACGTCGTATCGGGCGGGGAGCTGCGACATCCGGGAGCGCAGCCACGCCGCCGGGTCGCCGCCGGGGATCTCGCGCGGGCGGAAGCGGGCGCCGGTCGGCTCGGGCGCGGCGAGCCGGTCGACCCGGAAGCTGCGCCAGTCCGCGCGGTCGAGGTCCCAGGCGACCAGATACCACCGCCGGCCCAGCGGGACGAGCCGGTGCGGCTCGACGTATCGGGGCGTCGGCTCCCCCGCGCGCGGGGTGTAGCCGAACCGCAGCCGTTCCCCGCCCCGGCAGGCCATCGCCAGCGTGGTCAACACGGTCGCGTCCAGGGTCGGGCCGCCGCCGAGCACGCCGAGGGCGGTCACCTCGCGCAATGCGTCGATGCGGCGGCGCAATCGGGGCGGGAGGAGCTGGATGACCTTGGCCAACGCCCGTACGGAAGTCTCCTCGAAGCCGGCGACCGCGCCCGCCGCCGCCGTCCGCAGCCCGACCGCGATCGCGACCGCCTCGTCGTCGTCGAGCAGCAGGGGCGGGACCGCCGCGCCGGCCTGGAGCTGATAGCCGCCCGCGACGCCGCGGCTGGCATCGACCGGATAGCCCAGCTCGCGCAGGCGGTCGACGTCGCGCCGTAGGGTCCGGGGGCTGACCTCGAGCCGGTCGGCGAGCTCCCCGCCGGGCCAGTAGCGGTGAGTCTGCAACAGCGACAGCAGTCGCAGCATCCGCGCACTCGTGTTCGCCATGAGTCCAGGCTCCGCCGCATTGAGGTCAGAAAGTGTCCGCAAGAAACCCTAGCGTCGGAGACGTGTGCGCCACGCGTCGCTTGGACTGAGTACCTTCAGCGAATGCTCAGACTTCTGGGTCGGCTCGTCGAGGGCCTCGCTCCGCGTCCCTCGGCCGGCGACGACCGGCCGCCTCGCCGTAATCCGGACGCGGTGGTTGATTGCGCCGTCTACCAGGCAGGACGTCGCAAACCCGGCTCGATCCATTATGCCTCGGCGCGACGGCATCGGGGCGAGTTCCTCTGGTTGGGGCTGCACGAGCCCGACCTCGCGACGATGCGCGCGGTGGCCGAGACGTTCGGGCTGCACGACCTGACCGTGGCGCAGGCGGTCGAGGGCGGCCACCGCCCGGTGGTCGAGGCGATCGGCGACGTGACCCGGGTAGTGCTGCGGACCGCCCGCTACGTCGAGCACGAGGAATTGACGGCGACCAGTGAGGTGGTCGACACCGGCGACGTGACCCTGCTGATCGGCTCCTGGTTCGTCATCACCGTGCGTCACGGCTCGGCGGGCGCTCTGTGGCCGGTCCGCCAGGAGGTCGAGAAGCGTCCGGCGCTGCTGCGGTCGGGCCCCTGGGCGATCGCGTACGCCGTGGCCAGCCGGATGGTCGACGACTACCTCGACGTCTCGACAAGCGTGGAGCGCGACCTCGAGCGCCTCGAGGAGGAGACCTTCGCCACCCGCCGCTCGGGTGAGGTCGCGCACTTCTATCAGCTCAAGCTCGAGATGGTCGAGCTCAAGCGGGCCGTGCTGCCGCTGCAAGAGCCGCTCGCCCGACTGCTCGACCTGACCGTGGTGCCGCCCGGCCTGCGCCCCTACCTCGTCGACGTGCGCGGCCGGTTGGCTCGGGCGGCGGACCGGGTGGCCGGTTTCGACGACCTGCTCAACTCGATCCTGCAGGCCCGGCTCACCCAGGTCACCCTCGAGCAGAACAACGACATGCGGATGATCGCCGCCTGGGCCGCGATCGCCGCGATCCCCACCGTCGGGGCGGGGATCTATGGGATGAACTTCACGAACATGCCAGGAATCACCGCGCGGTATGGGTTCTCGGTGACGGTTGTGATAATTGTTCTCGTCTGTAGCGGCCTCTTCTGGCGTTTCAAACGAGCGGGTTGGTTGTGATGAACCACGTCACCCTGGGTGACGGTCGATCGGTGTTACGGAAGTGCCGGATGAATCACCTGGGACCTCACACGCATCAATCATCGACCGAACGGCCGATCGGATCCACCCCTTCTGCGATCGTCCATACCGGACAGTATGTGCAGATTCGGCCACTCTCCCGTAGCTCTCGCAACCGACGAGTAACTACCCTTCCATTGACGTCTCGTGGGGAGGCCGTGTGACCGCGACCCAGGTCGTAACGCCGCAAGGCTCGGTGCCGAAACCGGCGAAGCGCCGTAGCGGCATCGTGACGGCCCTCAAGGGGCACGTCGACTTGTTCCTGAACGCCGGGTCGCTGATCGCCACCACGGCGATCACCTCGCTGTTCGGCTTCGCCTACTGGTGGGTCGCCGCTCGCTCGGCGTCACCCGAGGCGGTCGGTCAGGCCTCGGCCGCCGTGTCCGCGATGACGCTGATCGGCACCATCGGCATGTTCGGCATGGGCACCATGCTGATCTCCGACCTGTCGCAGCTCCGCGGGCCCAAATGGGAACTGATCACGACCTGTCTCCTGGTAGCCGGCAGCGCCGCCACGGTCGGCGGCATCGGCTACGTCGTCGTCGCCCAGCTCTGGATCCCCGGGCTGCAAGCGGCGCTCGGCGGCACCTTGGGCACCGTCCTGCTGGTCATCGGCATCGCGATCAACGCGGTGACCCTGGTGCTCGACGAAGCCCTGGTCGGCCTGCTCAAGGGCCCACTGCAGCTGATGCGCAACGCCTGGTTCTCGGTGATCAAGCTGGCGCTGCTGGGCGGTCTCGCCCTCACGCCGATCACCCTCACCGGCAACGAGCTGCTGCTCACCTGGGTCGCCGGCATCGTCCTGTCGACCGCCATCCTGAGCTTCGCCCTGCGCCGCCGCCGCATCATCGACTCCGCCCGTCCACGGTTCGCGCTGCTCAAGGGCCGGGGCAAATCGACCTTCGACCACAACCTGCTGAACCTGGCGACCTACCTGCCCCGCGCGGCCCTGCCGCTGGTGGTCACCGCGACGCTGTCGACCACGGCGAACGCGTCCTTCTACACCGCTTTCATGGTGCTGTCGTTCCTCGCGATGGTGCCCGGCAACGTGGCACTCACCCTGTTCGCGGTGGCCAGCGGGGACAAGCGGGCACTGACGTCCAAGGTGCGGGTCGGCCTGATGATCTGCCTCGGCGGCGGCCTGCCGGTCGCCCTGGCGGTCTCGCTGCTGGCCCACCCGATCATGTCGCTCTTCGGCGCCCAGTACGCCGCCACCGCCGGCGACGCGCTGCGGATCCTCGCGCTGACCTACGTGCCGTTCGTCTTCCTGCACTTCTTCATGGCGATCTCGCGCGTGCAGGACAGGGTCCGCGGGGCCGGCGTCTTCTCGCTCTTCGCGGGCGCCGCCGAGCTGGGCGCGGCCTGGTACGGCGGCAGCACCGGCGGCCTGACCAACCTGGTGACCTGGGTCGCCATCGTGATGGGCGTCGAGACCGTGCTGGTCGCGCCGACCGTGCTGCGGGTGGTCTTCGGCGGGGCCAAGCGCCGCG
>DASRYP010000709.1:0-3164 GCA_035687165.1 Actinoplanes sp.
ACCTGGTCTACTTCAGCACCCACGTGTTCGCCTACTCCATCGGCGACCCCAACGTGGAAGGCAAGCATCTGCCCCAGGTCGCCGCTCACCACGCGCGGGTTGCCGCTCCGATGGTCAGCACGGCGTTCCTTCCCCTCGTCGTTGTGCTGATGTTGGAGATCCTGGGCGCGGATCACCAGCGGGCCACCAGTGTCGGCGTGATCACGGCGGCCGGGCTGTTGGTCGTTGTGGGACTTCCCGGCGCCTATCTGCATGGGGTGCGTGGTTGGGGACTGGCCTTGCTCACCGTTGTGATCCTGGCGATGACTACGGTGCTTGTCCTCGCGAAGCTTTGGCTCACGCATTGACCCGCCGCGCTCTGGCAATCCGGGAGCTTGCGCGCACATTGAGCGCTTGTGGAGAGTCTGACCGACATCGGCCAGGAGTCCGGGACCGCGGTCGTAGCTGACGACACCGCCAAGGAGAGCCGGTTCACTGGCAAGATCAACTGGGTGCAGCTGACGTCGGTGCTGACGACTACGACCACGTCATCGACCCCGAGGAACGGTTGCGTGTCACCACGGCCAGGCAGTAGCCAGCATGGTCTGGCAGCTGCTCCTTGGTTGCCAGGCCTGCCTGTTGTATTAGTCCCGCGCCAGAACCCTGATTATCGCCGGGACAAACATCTGCGTCGCCGTCGGCCTTTCAATAATCACCCTCGCGATCACCTCCCTCTCGTCCGGCCTGGCATGAATGTGATGGTCAACGATTCCATGAAATGGGTACCACTGATCATCTTGTTGTTGATCATGCTGGCCATCTCTCTGACCTATTGCGTTGGGCTCGCAAACAGGGCTGGTGTTGATCAGTCGACTTTGGGGGTGGTGTGAGAAAAGATGATCGCTCAGGCGACGGCGGGTTAAGACTTTAGATGATCAAGTCTGCGCTGCTTCGGGACGCTCTTTAGCTTTTTACAGCCAGTTGCGCCGTTTGAACAACAAGTAGAGGCCGACCGACGACAGCACCATTGCGAGCAGCGCGAGAGGGTATCCGATGACCCAGTGCAGCTCGGGCATGTGGTCGAAGTTCATGCCGTATACGGTGCCGATCAGGGTGGGGGCGAAGAAGATGCCCGCCCAGGCGGAGATCTTTTTGATTTCTTCGTTCTGGGCGTAGCTGGCCTCGGTCAGCTGTTGTACCTTTTCGTTCTGCGCCTGGCCCAGGAGTGTTGACTTGACGCTGAGGACTGTCTGGTAGAACTCGATCACGCCGTGGAGATATTCCGTCTCGCCGTCGGCCAGGCTGCGGACTCGGTCGAACTGCTGCGCATTATCTGCCACCAGCTGTCTGCCCTCGGTTGAGATGCCAGTCAAGGTGGTCATGCTGTGGTAAATCGCGCCACTTTGGGCGCCCATGGTGCGTACGGCAAGGAGGCCGTGCCGGGCAAGAAACAGTTCGTCGAGGTACTTCTCGGGATCGCCGACGTTCCCGCCGGTTAGCCGCTGCTCAAGCTGCCACACATCCTTGGTCATGGTCTCGATGAAGTCCTCCTGCTCGCGGGTCAACACCGTGACGATGGCGTGGGAAAGCTGAGATGCTGTGGTCGGCCGCAGCCGCCCGGCTTGGATTCGCTGAAGCACGGTGCGGGTCTCACGCATGGCAACGTCTGGGTGGACGGCCGGATTGGTGGGTCCATGCACCGTCACCAGGTAGCGGAGACCGACGAACTGGTCCAACTCGATGTAGTGCACATGCCCGTGCTTTCCTCGTTCGGGCGCATGCAGGATGACAAACACGTGGTCGTGGTAGGCGTGCATCTTCGGGACACGGTTACGCTCCATGGCGTCCTCCACGGCCAGCGGGTGAAACCGGAACACCTCCGAGAGCACACGCACTGCCTCATCGTCCCAGGCGGGGATGTCCACCCACACGAGACCGTCGTCACCCTGAAGTAGCAGCGGCAGCTCCTCGACGCCACGCTCCTCAACCCCACTCTTAGTAACGAGGCGAACGTCCATTCGACCCACATCCCTCAGCCGTGCTGTCGCGGTCGGCTTGTCGTCGGCGCTGTAACCGCCCCGCCGCGCGCCCATGCTAGCCACTGTTGCCTGGCAACTTCTTGATGGAATACGGCCTTCGGCTTGACGGCGAACGCGTCTATATCCGCATCATCTGGTTTGGCCCCTGGTGGACGGTTTAGCGAATCAGGCCGGCGATGAGGTTGACCGAGCCCGCGACGATAGCGGTGCCGAACACATACGACAGCAGAGCATGGGAGAGCACGGTACGCCGGATCCGTCGATCACGGATCGTGGTGTCGGACACCTGATAACACATGCCGATGGTGAAGGCAACATAGGCGAAGTCGCGATAGGTGGGCTCCTCCGGTCCGGCCGGGTTGTCGAAGGCGATCCCTGGGTCCTTCGATCCGAAGTGCAGATCGGCGTAGCGCAGGGTGAAAACTGTATTGACCACCGTCCACGACAACACGACCGTTAGCACCGCGAAGCCGATGAGCAGCACCTGAAGCGCGCCGCCCTCCCGCCCCGCAAGGGTGAGGGCGAAGCCGACACCGAGGAGGCTGGCAACACTCGCGCCAAGCAACAGCGCTGTCGCGGAGCCGCGGTTCTCGTCTTCGCGTTTGGCCAGCTGCGCGGCGCGCGGGCCGTCGGCACGGATGATGATTGGCCAGACGCTTAAGAGGAAGGCGAGCGCGGCTACATCCCAACCTGTCACCACCGCTACGGCCCAAGGCACGAGCGACAGGAGCGCAGCGGCGACGATTAGCCCGCTGGTGCCGACGATGACGGTTCGGCGCATAGCTGGGGCGTGCCATCCCAGCCATCGGTGGTAGCGGGTCGGTGGTGGAATGGCGGTCATGGCTTGAGTGTTGCGGATCGCATTGGGCGATGCCATGACTGCTGGTCGCCAGGTCATTCCCTACACATGCGCTGCTCACGGTGTCCCACACCGACTTCTCGCGGTCCCAAGCGCGAGACCGAGGCGGTCGCGGTACGGGATAGAGAGCGGCCGGCTGTTCCCTAAGTAAAAGCGCCTCGCCCAGCCCTGGAGTGTTTGGATGAGCTACCGTCGACGGCATCGTTGCCGACGTTGCGCACCCGGACAAACGACAGACAATGATCAAGGGCCTGGCCGCTGAGCACAGCGATCAGGCCATTGACCGG
>DASRYP010000710.1:0-8707 GCA_035687165.1 Actinoplanes sp.
TCCGCCGAACTGCTGACCAGGGTCATCGCGGCTGCCGTGGCCGACGGCCTCATCGCCCGTTCCGGCCGTGGCCGTGGCGGCGCCGACGAGAAGCCCGAGCCGGGCGCCGTCGCCGTCGGCGAGCCGCTGCCCGAGTGGGAGCGCGACCTGTACGAGGGCGCCGAGAAGAAGGCCGCCGAGGTTCCCGCTGAGATCCCCGCCGCTGAGGCCAACGCCGCTGAGGCTGCCGTTGCTGAGGCTGCCATTGCCGAGGCTCCCGCGATTGCGGACCCCGCGGCCGAGGTGCCCGCAGAGGCCGAGGCCGAGCCCGTTCCGGCCGCCGCCGCTCCCGCCGAGTAAGTCAGCCAATCCCGAACTGACATCGAGAGAGAGTCATGGCTAACTACACCGCCGCGGACGTCAAGAAGCTCCGCGACCTGACCGGTGCCGGCATGATGGACTGCAAGAAGGCGCTGGACGAGGCGGACGGCGACTTCGACCAGGCCGTTGAGTTCCTGCGCATCAAGGGTGCCAAGGACGTCGGCAAGCGGGCCGGACGCACCGCGGCCAACGGCATCGTCAGCCACTTCGGCAACGCGCTGCTCGAGCTCAACTGCGAGACCGACTTCGTTGCCAAGACCCCCGACTTCGTCGCGTTGGGTCAGCAGCTGGTCGAGTTCGGTGCGGAGAACAAGATCGCCGACGCCGCCGCGCTGCTCGCGGCGACGCTGCCGGACGGCAAGACGGTCGCCGACACGATCCAGGAGTACTCGGCCCGGATCGGTGAGAAGATCGTCCTGAACCGCTTCGTGATCGTCGACGGCACCTCCGCCGTCTACCTGCACCGCAAGGCTCAGGATCTGCCTCCGCAGGTCGGTGTCCTGGTGGAGTACACGGGCAAGAGCGACGAGGCCGCCGACGCGGACGCCCGCGGCATCGGCATGCAGATCGCCGCCATGCGGCCGCGCTACCTTACCCGTGCGGAAGTGCCGGCCGAGGTCGTCGAATCGGAGCGTCGCATCGCCGAGGAGACCGCCAAGGAGGAGGGCAAGCCCGAGAAGGCTCTGCCCAAGATCGTCGAGGGTCGGGTGAACTCCTTCTTCAAGGACTTCGTCCTGCTCGAGCAGCCTTCGGTCGTCGACAACAAGAAGACCGTCAAGCAGGTCGCGACCGAGGCGGGGCTCAACATCACCCGGTTCGTCCGGTTCGAGGTCGGCCAGGAGTAAGCGGGCCGCCGTTGGAGGCAAGGGAGGCCGGGTACGCGATTCTGCGTCCGGCCTCCTTCTCCCATAAGGTCTCTGCTGAGCATTGAAGGGAAGGCGGGTCTCATGACGATGGTGACCGAGCAAGCAGTTCCGGTTGAGACTTCGACCCCGCCGTCCATACGGCCCCGCCGGGTCGTTCTGAAACTCTCGGGCGAGGTGTTCGGCGGCGGCGCGGTCGGCGTCGACCCTGACATCGTGCAGGGCATCGCCCGGCAGATCGCCACCGTCATCCGCCGCGGCATCCAGGTCGCGATCGTGGTCGGCGGCGGCAACTTCTTCCGCGGCGCCGAGCTGCAGAAGCGCGGCATGGACCGCAACCGTGCCGACTACATGGGCATGCTCGGCACGGTCATGAACGGCCTGGCCCTCCAGGACTTCCTGGAGAAGGAGGGCAT
The DNA here is from genome assembly GCA_035687165.1 of Actinoplanes sp. GTDB lineage: Bacteria > Actinomycetota > Actinomycetes > Mycobacteriales > Micromonosporaceae > Actinoplanes. The sequence continues at coordinate 1,640 of DASRYP010000710.1, forward strand.
CGAGACGCGCGTGCAGACCGCCATCACGATGGCCCAGGTCGCCGAGCCCTACATTCCCCTGCGGGCCATCCGCCATCTCGAGAAGGGCCGCGCGGTCATCTTCGGGGCCGGCGCCGGCATGCCGTACTTCTCGACCGACACCGTCACCGCCCAGCGCGCCCTCGAGATCCACGCGGACGTCGTGCTGATGAGCAAGAACGGCGTCGACGGCGTCTACACCGCCGACCCGCGGATCGACCCCACCGCGCAGAAGCTCGACTCGATCACCTTCCAGGACGTGATCCAGCAGGGCCTGCGGGTGGCCGACCAGGCCGCCTTCAGCCTCTGCGAGGAGAACAACCTGCCGATGCTGGTCTTCGGCGCCGAGGGTGACGACACCATTATTCGGGCCGTCAGCGGCGAGAAAATCGGCACTCTGATCACGGCTCAAGCCTGATTCCGTCCCCGGTCCCACCGAAGAAAGCAAGGAGGCGAGAAGAGCCGGTGATCGACGAGACACTCTTCGAGGCCGAAGAGAAGATGGAGAGCGCGGTCGAGCACGCCAAGGAGGAGTTCGCCGCGATCCGTACGGGGCGAGCCACTCCGGCCATGTTCTCCAAGATCGTGGTGGATTACTACGGTGCGCCCACGCCGGTGACGCAGATGGCCTCTGTCGGCGTCCCCGAGCCGCGCATGGTGATCGTCAAGCCTTACGACGCGACGCAGCTCGGCCCGATCGAGCGGGCGATCCGCGACTCGGACCTCGGGGTCAACCCGAACAACGAGGGCAGTCAGCTGCGCATCCACTTGCCGCAGATGACCGAGGAACGGCGCCGCGAGATGATCAAGGTTGCCCGCGGCAAGGCGGAGGAGGGCCGGGTGGCCATCCGTAACGTCCGCCGCAAGGCCAAGGAGCAGCTCGACCGGCTGGTCAAGGATGGCGAGGCGGGCGAGGACGATGGCCGCCGGGCCGAGAAAGAGCTCGACGACGTGACCCACCGTTACGTCTCCGTCGTGGACGAGCTCGTCAAGCACAAGGAAGCCGAGCTGCTCGAAGTCTGATGTCCTACCTCGATCCGCGTGCCGGGCAGAACTCCGGCGACGACACGAGCGTGCCGGCGCCGTACGCCTATGGCGTGCCCGGCGAGACCGGGTCCCAGGCCGCGTCGGCCTGGCATGCGGGCGAGGATGTGCCGACGAGCCAGATGCCCGTCGTGCCCCAGGAGGCCGACAAGGGTAAGCGAGGCCGTCGAAGGGCCAAGGGCAGAGGTCCGAAGCCGGTGGGCCGGGCCGGGCGCAATCTGCCCGCCGCCATCGGCATCGGCGTCGGTCTCGTCCTGGTGGTCCTCATCTCGCTGGTCATCTGGCCCGCTGCCTTCCTCGGCGTCATCGCCGTGGCCGCCGTGGTCGGCGTCTACGAGATGGTCCGCGCCCTGCGTTCCGCGGGCGCCGACGCCCCCCTGATCCCGCTGGTCGCCGGTTCGCTGCTGATGGTCGGCCTGGCCTGGCGCGGCGGCCCCGACGCGCTGCTGCTCGGCCTGCTGGTGACGATCGCCGCATCGGTGATCTGGCGGATAGCCGACGGGGCGGCCGCGTTCCGCCGCGACCTCACCGCCAGCGTCCTGATCGCGATTTATGTGCCGTTCCTGCTGAGCTTCGGTGTGCTGCTCCAGTTGCCCGACGCCGATGGGGACGGCCGCTGGCGGGTGCTGTGCACGCTGCTCGCCGTGGTGCTTTCCGACACAGGTGGGTACGCGGTCGGCGTCTTCTTCGGCAAGCACAAGATGGCGCCTTCCATCAGCCCTGGTAAGACCTGGGAGGGCTTCGCCGGTTCGGTCGTCTCGGCCGCGGCCGGCAGCGCCCTGTTGCTCCACTTCCTGCTCGCGATCCCCTTCTACTGGGGCCTGCTCTTCGGTGCGCTCATCTCGGTGGTGGCCGTCGCCGGTGACCTCGCCGAGTCGATGCTGAAGCGCGATCTGGGCATCAAGGACATGAGCCACCTGCTGCCCGGCCACGGCGGACTCATGGACCGACTCGACTCGATCCTCTTCGCGGTGCCGACCGCATACCTCCTTTTCGCCCTGATCGGGGCGAACACGTGAACGGCGCCTACTCGATTGAGCGTGCGAGACTGGTTGTGCCATGACGATTCTTCCGGTCATCCCGACCAGCCCCGACCAGCCCGACGCAGTTGCCACCCGGCGCCGCCCCTCGATGCCGCCCCGCCATCTCGCCGACCTCGACCTTGACGCCCGCAAGGCGGCGGTCACCCTGCTCGGCGAGCCCGCGTTCCGCGCGAAGCAGATCTCCACCCACTACTTCGGCCGGCTCGTGCGCGACATCGACGAGATGACCGACCTCCCCGCGGCCTCCCGGGCCCGGCTCACCGGCGACCTGCTGCCGACCCTGCTCACCCCGGTTCGCGAGCTGGCCTGCGACGACGGCGCGACGCGCAAGACGCTGTGGCGACTGCACGACGGCGCGCTGGTGGAGAGCGTCCTGATGGGCTATCCCGACCGGGTCACGGCGTGCGTCTCGAGCCAGGCCGGCTGCGGCATGGCCTGCCCGTTCTGCGCCACCGGCCAGCAGGGTCTGACCCGCAACCTCTCCATCGCCGAGATCGTCGACCAGGTGGTCTACCTCGCCGGGGTGGCCGCCTCGGGTGCCGTCACCGGGTCCCCGCCGCGGTTGTCCCGGGTCGTCTTCATGGGCATGGGAGAGCCGCTGGCCAACTACCCCCGCGTCATCGAGGCCGTTCGCCGGCTCACCACCCCGGCGCCCGAGGGCCTGGGACTTTCGCAACGGCACATAACCGTCTCAACCGTGGGTCTCGTGCCCGCGATGCGCCGGTTGACGGCCGAAGACCTCAACGTGACCCTTGCGCTGTCCCTGCATGCCCCCGATGATGATCTGCGCGACGAGCTAGTGCCTGTCAACCAGCGGTGGAAGGTGGCCGAGGTGCTCGATGCCGCGTTTGAGTACGCGGCCCGGACCGGACGCCGGATCTCGATCGAGTACGCCCTCATCCGGGACGTCAACGATCAGCCCTGGCGAGCCGATCTGCTCGGCAAGCTTTTGCGCAACAAGCTGGCACATGTCAATCTCATCCCGCTCAACCCGACACCGGGCAGCAAGTGGGATGCGAGCCCGAAACCGGTCGAGCGCGAGTTCGTCCGTCGGCTGCGGGCGACCGGAGTCTCGACGACGGTTCGCGACACCCGGGGCCGGGAGATCGACGGCGCGTGCGGCCAGCTGGCCGCGGGCGAGCTCACGGAGGCGAGCGCTGGGGGCGCCGCCACCGCCGATGCGGAGGTGGCACAGTGACTGGGCGCAGGTCCCAGCGAGTGAACTGGGAGACGTTGTGACGAGTCAGGGGCAGCGTTTCCGGCGGCGTGCGCTGCGCCGCGGTTACAAGGTCGACGAGGTCGACTCTTTCCTCGACAGGGTCGAAGCCACCCTCTCCGGTGAGCAGGCCGGGCCACCTGTCGGCGCCCAGGAGGTGCACGACGTGGTCTTCCGTGTGCGCTTCGGCGGCTACGACGAGTGGCAGGTCGACCTCCACCTCGACCGGGTCGAGCGGCAGCTGGCCGAGCTCGAGGACCGGAACGGCCGGGTCGCGCCCCAGGCCGATCCGATGCGTGACTCGCTGCGCGGCGGCCTGACCACCGGCAGCTTCGGTGGCGGTGGCCCCAAGCAGGGTTTGGGCGCCGCGATGAGTGGTGGCATGGGTGGCGGCCAGGGCATGAGTGGCGGCCAGGGCATGGGCGGTCGGATGGCACCGCCCACCGAGCGCCTGCCCGCTCCGCCGGTCCGCGACGACCGGTTTCCGCAGCAGCCCCCGCAGCGGGCTCAAATGCCCCCCGAGCCGTACGGGCGTTACGACGAGCCCACCGGCTACAGCCAGCCTCAGCAGCCTCAGTTGTCGCAGCGGCCCGCACCGCCACCGCCGGCCTACGACCGTGATCCCCGCGACCCGCGCGGTTACGACCAGGGCTACGACACGGGCGGCTTCGAGGCGCCCAACGGAGGCTTCGACGGCTTCGAGGCGGGCCGGCACGGTAAGGCTGACATGACCGCCGAGATCCGCATGCCGCAGCGCGAGCAGCCGGACCCGCGCGGCGGCTACGGCGCCCCGCCGATGGGCAACGCCCCGCTGAGCGCACCTCCCGGCGGCGGCTACGGCGGCGGTCAGCAGCCCCAGCTTCCCCCGCCGATGGGCGAGCCGGGCGGCGAGGTCCACCGGGTCGACCAGCTGCGGCGCACCTTTCAGCCGCGGCGCTTCGGCAGCGGTTACGACCCCGACCAGGTCGACCGGTTGTTCGAGAGCATCATGCAGGCGATGACGGGCCGCGGCCCGATGCCGGTGCCCGAAAATGATCTCGACATGCTGCAGTTCGGCCTGGTGCCGGGCGGCTACTTCGAGGCCGAGGTCGACGCCGCGCTGCGCGAGGTCAAGGACATCCTGCTGAGAAGGCGATAAAAAGGGCCCGCGCTGGCGGGCCCTTTTCGTTCCGGCGGTCTTACTGGTCGTTCGGCTTCAGACCGATGCGCCGCAGCACGGAGTCGACGATCAGCGAGCCGGCCAGCGCGACCGCGAAAAAGATGATGTAGATGTTCTCGGTGTTGCCCTCGTGGTTACCCCAGAAGAACATCAGCAAGACGGCGGCCGAGATGATAGCCGCCTTTCGGGCCTGCTTCCGGTCACCAGGCTTGAGCTGGTCGGGAGCGTAGACCGGGTCCTGGTCGGCAGCCACGTCTGAGTCCTTCCGCAAAGGTCGATCACATCCGGTTCCAGTCTCGCACGGCGGCTCCGCGCGCGGCTCACCAACCCGGACCCGGTACCTTCGATGCGGTCGGGTTCTCGGATCGAGGGAGTAGTACGGTGCGGATCACAGGCACGGGACACGCGAGCATGCGGATCGACACCGCCGCCGGCAGCATTCTGTGCGATCCGTGGGTTAATCCCGCATATTTCGCCTCATGGTTCCCCTTCCCGGACAACTCGCTCCTGGATTGGGAAACCCTCGGCGACGTCGACTACCTCTACGTGTCGCACCTGCACCGCGACCACTTCGACGCCGAGCACCTCAAGCATTTCATCAGCAAGAAGGCGACGGTTCTCCTCCCGGAGTACCCGACCAGCCAGCTCGAGGACGAGCTGCGCGACCTGGGCTTCACCAGCTTTTTCAAGACGAAGTCGAACGAGGTGCACGAGCTCGACGGCGGTCTCCGGGTGATGATCCAGGCGCTGATCAGCCCCACCGACGGCCCGATCGGCGACTCGTCGCTCTGGGTCGAGCACGACGGCATCCGCGTGCTCAACCAGAACGACGCCCGCCCGACCGACCTGCAGATCTTCAACGACCTGGGCCACGTACACGCCCACATGCTGCAGTTCTCCGGCGCGATCTGGTACCCGATGGTCTACGAACTCCCCGATTCGGCCAAGACCGCGTTCGGCAAGCAGAAACGCGACCGTCAGTTCGACCGCACCTGGCGCTACATCGACGATCTGAAGGCCGACCACGTCTTCCCGATCGCCGGCCCGCCGTGCTTCCTCGACGACAGCCTGTGGCAGTTCAACGACATCTTCGGTGACGAAGGCAACATCTTCCCCGACCAGTCCGTCTTCCTGGCGGAGTACGCGAAGGTCGGTGGCACCAACGGCATCGTCCTGCTTCCCGGCAGCGTCACCGACCTGTCTGAAAAGGGCGCGACGACCACGCACCCCACCGACGTCGACGAGTTCTTCGCCGACAAACAGGCCCACCTCGAGGAGATGCGGGAGCGCAAGGCCCCGATCATCGCCGCCGAGAAGGCATCCTGGCGGCACCCCGAGATCGACGTGCTGGGCGAGCTCAAGAAGCGCATCGAGCCCCTGCTCGAGGAATCGATCTACCTGGCCCAGGGCGTCGGCGGCCCGGTCCGCTTCGACCTGACCGACTCGTTCGGCACCGAGGGCGAGGTCATCGAGTCCATCGTGGTCGATTTCCCCGGCAAGCAGGTGCGCCCCTACAACGACGAAAAGGTGCGCTATCGCTTCAAGACCGGCCGCGCCCTGATCGAGCACCTCATCTACATCGACGAGGGCGACTGGGTCAACTCGCTCTTCCTGAGCTGCCGCTTCTCCGCCGCGCGCATCGGTCAATACAACGAATACGTCTACGCGTTCTTCAAGTGCCTCTCCGAGGAACGCCTGCAGTACGCCGAAGGCTGGTACGACGAGCACGAAAAGGCCGTCGAGGCCGAGGACACCCAGTTCGGCGACTGGACCGTTCAACGCCGCTGCCCCCACTTGAAGGCCGACCTGAGCCGCTTCGGCATCGTTGACGGCAACGTCCTGACCTGCCAGCTGCACGGCTGGAAGTTCGACCTCCCCACCGGCCGCTGCCTGACCAGCGTCGGCCACAAGATCCGAGCCGAAAAAACCCCCGAATAGGCGCCGAGAGGGTGGCTCGGCTGCCACCCCAACCCCACGGCGTTCGGCTGTCCGCCGTGCCCTAGGCGGGGAGGCCGAGGTCGCGGAGAATGCGGTTGGCGGCGTTGTGGCCGGCGGCGCCGATGACGCTGCCGGCAGGATGGGCGCCCGCGGAGCCGGCGTAGAGGCCGTCAAGGCCGGTGTAATAGGGCATGCGCTCGTCGAAGGCGACCGTGTTGTCGACGTGGTGGATGTGGCCGCCGGTGATGCCGAAGTGCTTCTCGATGGCGGGCGGGGTCAGCGGCATCATGTCGACGATCAGGTCTCGGGTGCCGGGGGCGTAGCGCTCGCAGATGTCGAGCAGTTTGTCGACGTAGGCGGGCAGTTCGCGTTCCCAGGAGGAGCCGGCGGGGCTGAACGGGACCGACTGCACGAACAGCGCGGACGAGTGGTGGCCCTCGGCGTCCCGCAGGGACGGGTCGACCGTCGTGTGCAGGTACCACTCGATGGTCGGCTCCTCGGGCAGAAGGCCGGCCTGCACGTCGGCCCACATAGCGCGCAGGGCGGCCATCGGCGAGTCGGAGCCGGCGTTTCCGGACAGGCCCGCCGAACCGGGCAGCAGGTGGATCGTGGAGCCGAAGGGGGACGCGGAGCCGGGCGGCAGGCAGGTG